>JANYHQ010000173.1 GCA_025358985.1 Acidimicrobiales bacterium | reverse complement strand
GCGTACTCCTCGGCTGCCTCGGGCACGAAGTACACAAACCGATGCGCCAAGTTGATGGCCATATGCACGTCTCGGACAATCAACGGATCCATGCCGTTGACTGTAGCCATATGACGCTGACGCCCCACTTTCCGCTGAGGTCAGGGAAAACCGACGCGTGTGGGGGGCCACGCCCGCAGCATCACACGGCCCACCACGCTGCCTACGGGGATGGGGCCGAACACCCGTGAATCGGCGGAATTCATTCGGTTATCTCCCATGACCCACAGAAAGTGGTTGGGGATGGTGGTCTTGGCCAGATTTTGGGTACTGGCCGGCGCCCGCAGGTAGGGCTCGGACACTGCACTGTCGTTGACGTAGACCACCCCGTTACGGGCCTCGACCGTGTCACCCCCCACTGCTATCACCCGCTTCACTAGATCCTTAATTGCCCCCGCGGAGCGGGTGGGGCGCTCGAACACCACGATGGATCCGCGGTGGACGTCACCAACGCGGTAGCTGATCTTGTCCACCACCACCCGGTCGTTGATTTCGAACGTGGGCACCATGGACTCCGACGGTATGTAGAACGCTTGGAGTACGGAGGTGCGCACCACCACCGCCACGCATAATCCAACCGCCAAGATCACCACCCACTCCAGCACCTTCTGGCGCCGACGAGTGGCGGTTCCAGCCAACGATCGCCCAGTGACGGGACGAAGGTCTGCCTCGGCGTCGGGGGAAGCGCCGTCTGAGCCGACGAACAGCTCGGTCACGCTGATGGCGGGTGGTGTCACCGAGCCGATATCGGCACGGTACGTGGTCAACCTTAAGGTGCCTGGCATACTTCAACCACTATAAGTAGTTAAATAGAGGGACAGAATGGAGCGCGCTGCGGCCTCCGCGCCACCCCACCCAGGTGGGGCGCTGAGCACGTCTGCGGTGGCTCCGAGACGCACCACCAACCGATCCAACCAAGCGAACTCGGTGACGCCCAGGCGCACCACCAAAGTGGCGTCGGGCTGTTCCAGTCGTTCCAGTACCGGGTACTGCTCGGCCACCCATTCCGCCCCCGACTTCAGTCTGAGCGTGGCCTCACCCGCCGCCCCGGGCCGCTCAAACAATGCTGGCGCCGCGGCCACCGCTGCTCTGGTGCGGGCCCGTCCGAGTTGGCGTAGTTCGGCGATCCGGTCCACTCGGAACACCCGCTCATCGTCGGCCAGGTGGCACCACGCCGACACGTACCACTGGCCCGCCGTACTGAACACGCCGGCCGGCTCGATGGTGCGCCACGACCGCTGGTTGCGGGCGAAGGACAGGTAGTCGATCTCCACCTGCTGAGCACTATCAGCGGCGGCGCGCAGGCCGGCCAACACGTTGGGTTCGGCGTCGCCCAGTTCCACCGCCACCGACGACGGTGCTCCAATGGACGTGGCCAACTTGGCCAAGCCGCGCGCCAATGGGCCCACCGGGTCGGTGCCGGGGACCGCCAACAGTGTTTGGGCAGCGGCCACCAGCCCCAACCCCTCCGCGGGAGTGAGGCGTAACGGTCGGCTGAAGTAGTCGGCGTAGTGCACCCATACCCGGGCGTCACGTATTTCGGCTTCGATGAGCAGATCTGGTGTATAGGGATGCAAGCCGCACAGATACAACAGGCCGATGTCGGCGGCCAACTCGTGGGGGCGACACTCGAAGCGCCGACAGACCTCGGTGACGGTGGGGCCATCGTGGGCGGCCACCCAGGGGACCATGGCCAAGATGCGCCGCAATCGGCCTTCAGTACTCACCTTGGCCATCACATGCTCGGTTCCGCCACCATGGTGGACAACCAATCAACCATAAGCGCGCGTAGCTCGGGAGGCGAGAGCACCACTGCGCCTTCGAGAAAGCCGAGCACGAAACTACGCATCGCATCGGGGCTTCGCACCGACAACGCCACCGTAACGGCACCGTCGGTATGGGTATGGCGAACTGCTTCGGGCCCCAGATGGCGAACGGCCCAAGGCGCTTGGCGCCCGTCGATGCGCACCAGCGCCTCCATTGGCGGCGCTTCACCCAACTCCCAAGGATAACCCATCCGATGACCCGCGGGGGATGGAGGCGCAGTTGCGGTGGCGCCAAGCACCACGTCGCCCTCGATGCGGTCCACCCGAAATGACCGTTCGTCGCTACGGTTGATGTCAAACGCGCTGAGATACCAGTGCCCGGCCCGAAAGGCCAAGGAACGCGGTGCCACTTGGCGATTGTCACCGCGATACCCAAAAACGATCTCGCGAGACTCACCAATGGCTTGGAAGATCACCGACAGTGCCGCCGC
>JANYHQ010000165.1 GCA_025358985.1 Acidimicrobiales bacterium | reverse complement strand
CGCCTTGCAAGAAAGCCAGCAACGCCGATGCATCAAGGACGTTCACCGGGTGCCAGCCACATCCTCTTCATGAGCTGCGTGACGACGATCGGTCAGAAGCGCAACCACCAGATCCACTCCCGAGAGGTCTCGGCGCACCATCCGTTTGAGCTGCTCGCGAGTCAGAAGAACGATACCGTCCGGCGATTCGATGAGTGTTACCTGGGTGCCGGGAAGCAACCTGCGTGCATTCGAAGCTCCGCCGGTACAACGAGGCGACCCCGGTCTCCCATTACAGTTGTATGCGTCCCACTCATGATTTGAACGTACCACCAGGACGATGAGCAGTGTGGCTCAGCGGCCGATGAAGGCGGGGGGCCGCTTCTGTTGGAAGGCCGTCATGCCCTCGCTGTAGTCGGCTGTACGGCTGGCTAAGCCCTGGGCCACTGCCTCCGCCTCCAATGCAGCGGTGGCGCCCATGCCCCCTCCGGCCACGGCCAGCGCAATCGCCTTCGAAAGTGCAAATGAGGCGGTGGGTCCTGCAGCCACTTGGGTGGCCATGGCTCGCACCGTGGCCAGCAGTTCACCAGGCGCCACACTGCGGTTCACCAAGCCCCACGCCGCAGCCTCTACGCCACTGAGGAGTCGGCCGGTGTAGATGAGTTCCAGCGCCCGATGAACTCCGACACGTGTCACCAGACTGTGATGACCCCCGGAGTCGAGCACCGCCCCGATACGAGCAAACGGTGAACCCAACTTGGCGTCATCGGCAACCATCACCACGTCGCATGCGAATGCCAGTCCGAACCCCACTCCGAGTGCCGGACCGTGTACCGCCGCAAACGTGGGAATCGGTAGCGACCCCAGCGCCACCATCACTGGATTGAACACTCTGCGCAGAATCGCGGCTCCGTCTTCGTGGCCCGGATCTGCGCCGCTCAGGTCCCGTCCGGCGCAGAATCCCTTGCCTTCACCTCGCACCACTATGGCTCGGGCGGAGATGACGGCGGGACTGTCCAGGCAGTGGAGGATGGCCGCCGCCATTGCTTCATCAACTGCGTTGAGTTTGGCAGGACGATCAAGAACCAACTCCACCACCCCGGTCGCATCGGTGGTGTCGACCCGTACTCCACTGTCGCTCATTGCTGCCCCCTTGCGCATGTGCTGTACTCACATCCTAAGCTGACCGAACGTTCGGTTGCTCCATCATCATGCCTACTTCATCGCGCCCTCGATACGACCGCCAGTCGCTCACCATCGTCGCCCTCGACGTGTTTCGTCAGCGCGGTTACGACGCCACTTCGATGGAACAACTGGCGGCGGCTGCGGGTATTTCCAAAGCTGCCATTTACCACCATGTGTCGGGCAAGGAAGAGCTGCTCGACGCCGGACTGTCCATGGCCCTTGACGCGCTCGAGGCGGTACTCGGCGAGGAGCAGGCCACTACCGGCGCCCCGGTGGACCGAGTCCGCCACGTGATGCGTCGGGTAGTGGAACTCGAGGTGGAACTGCTGGCCGCCGTGAGTGTTTTGTTGCGAGCACGCGGAAACTCAGCGGTGGAGCGCAGAGCCCTCGATCGTCGTCGTCGCTTCGACCGCGCCGTGGCCCGGTTGATTGCCCAAGCGCAAAGTGACGGCAGTCTGCGCGACGACATTGACCCTGTGATTGCCGCCCGGTTGGCGATCGGAACCGCCACCTGGTTGGTGGAGTGGTACGGAACGGGTGGCAAATTGGGGGTTGATGCATTGGCTGACGCAGTGGTGACCATGACCTTCGACGGTTTGGCGGTCCGCAAGAGATGAGTGATCCGCGCGCAGATCTCGAACCCATCGAACGGGCCAGCCGAGACGAGATCGAAGCGCTACAGCTACAACGGTTGCAGTGGTCGCTGCGCCATGCCTACGACAACGTGGCCCACTACCGCGCCGCGTTCGATGCCATCGATGTCCATCCCGATGACTGCCGGTCCCTCACCGATATCTCGTTGTTTCCATTCACCACCAAACCTGATCTGCGCGCGAATTATCCGTTTGGGATGTTTGCGGTGGCCCGCTCCCAAGTGGTGCGTATCCATGCATCGAGTGGCACCACGGGCAAGCCCACCGTTGTGGGCTACACCGCCAACGACATCGATACGTGGGCCAACCTCATGGCCCGTTCCATCCGGGCCGCCGGGGGCCGACCCGGTGATTTGGTGCACATCGCGTACGGCTACGGGTTGTTCACGGGTGGCCTGGGGGCCCACTACGGCGCTGAGCGGTTGGGGTGCACGGTGGTGCCCATGTCGGGTGGACAAACGGAGAAACAGGTGCAGCTGATTGCCGATTTCGAGCCGCACATCATCATGGTGACGCCGTCGTATGCGTTGGCCATTGCCGAGGAGATGGTGCGTCAGGGATTGGACCCGGCCGCCAATTCGCTGCGTATCGGTATTTTCGGGGCCGAGCCATGGACCGATGAATTGCGATGCGCCATCGAGTCCACCCTCGGCATCGACGCCGTGGACATATATGGTCTCTCCGAGGTGATGGGCCCAGGTGTGGCCAACGAGTGCATCGAGTCCAAAGACGGACCCGTGATCTGGGAGGACCATTTCCTGCCAGAGATCATTGACCCCGACACCGCTGCGGTGCTGCCCGATGGTTCGCGCGGCGAGCTGGTGATCACCTCACTCACCAAAGAAGCGTTTCCGGTGGTGCGTTACCGCACCCGCGATCTCACGGCGCTGTTGCCGCCCACGTCACGGTCGATGCGCCGTATCGCCCGTATAAGCGCTCGCACCGACGACATGCTCATCATCCGTGGCGTCAATCTCTTCCCCAGCCAGATCGAAGAACTGCTGATGGCCGAGCAAGGGTTGAGCCCGCACTACCAACTCGTGGTCACCAGGCCCGCGTCACTCGATCAGTTGGCGGTGATGGTGGAAGCCATTCCTTCCACGGGTCCGACCGAGCGGGCCCGGGCGGCGGCATCACTCACCCATCGCATCAAGGGCCTCATCGGGGTATCAGCTGACGTGCGGGTGTTGCACCCCGGTTCGGTGGAACGCTCGTCGGGCAAAGCTCGCCGAGTCATCGACGAGCGCCCTCGCTGAGTTCACCACCTCGCATCAGGATCGAAGGCCACCACATCCACGAACTGGCGCAGCGCGCTCTCAGCGTCAGCATGACGGACTCGACGATCGATGACAGTTGGGGAGACGTGGGTGATTTTCAGTGAAGCTTGTTGAGCGGCTTCCAGAACAGCTTGAGTGGCCGCTGCACCCTGTGAAGCATCGATGGAGTCCAACTCGTGCAGCAGCGCCATGGCGGTCGGCGCCACGTCATCGAGTGCATGCTGCAAACGCATACGTGCCGTGTCCACTGCTCCCAAACGCTGCACCAATGCAGTGGCGTGGGCCCGATGGAAGTGCTCTTCGCACTCCACCCGTTCTGCCAACGCACTGAGCCCCGTCGCCGACGCCCCATACGCGGTGGTTGCGGAGGTCCAGCGGAACGGCTCGATGAGGTCATATAGCCAATGGCGGATGAGGGATTTCTCCCACGGCACCCCGGCCATCTCGGTCAGCGCGCACGATCGCCACGAACCTGGTGGCCGTCGCACCACATCGGCGTCCCGCATTTCCCAGGAGGGCCATATAAGCGCATAGAGGGCGCGGGCATGACCGAATTCGTCCTGACCGATGGAGGCGGTGGTGAGATCCTCTTCCAGGAACGGTGACAGCCCCAGCCACTCGGAATGGCGATGACCCATCATGAACTCGTCGTCGGCCAATGCCAGCAAAATGGTAGCGGCCGCGTCGTTGATCTCGGGCGGTGGCGAGTTCCGAAAGATGGCAGAAGTCATTCGGTACCAGCTTGGCGGCGGGCTCGACGGCGTTGCGCCACCACCGAGCCGTCGTTGCTGGCATGCTGTCGATGGGCAGTGACCTCGAGTTCCTTCGGGTCGAGGGTGACGATGTGCTGGCGCGCCACCAGCCACGCCTGTACCCCTTCGCCTCTGCGTATGTAGGTCTCACGGCAGTACAGCGCCGCCATCTCGTCGTCGGGCGCGTCGAGGGACCCGGCGTGAAAGAACCCGTCTTTGCCATCTGGCTTGAGGAACACTTCATAGGTGGGCATAGTGCCTCCATCGGATGGGGCTGGCCGCGCCTCTCAGCACGTCCACCAGATCGCCGCAATTGGTGCAGCGCGCCATGGACCGACAACTGGCGGCGCTGTTCGCCGCCACCACCACGAGTTCCGCATCACAGTGTGGGCATTTACCCTCGTCGCCCACCGCAATGCCCAGGCGGGCCAGCTTGTGTCGGCCCTCGGCGGTGACTTGGGTCTCGGACCACGGGGCCGGGTCCCACGTAACTTCCACGCATCGTGCACCGGCGTTGCGGGCGGCGACCTGCACCGCATCGGCGATAAGCCCCGTGGCAGGGCACCCCATGAATGTGGGTGTGAGCACTACCCGGACCCGTCCGTCAAGGTCGTCATCCAGGTTCACCGATCGCACCATGCCCAGATCGCCGATGGTGACGTCTCCCAGCTCAGGATCCACCACGGCCAATACCTCGGCGCACACATGTTCAAGGTTCATGGGACGTGGAGTGCCTCTCGCACCCATGCCGTGTTGTCCCATGATTGCTTCGACAACTCGATGCGGGCCGCCGAATCGGGACCGACGTTGGACTGCGTGGCTCGCAGTGCCGCCCAGTCGATGTCGCCGATGACCCATTTGCCCGTGGACGCATTGCGATGCAGTGCGGGGTCGGGCACCACGAAACCGTACTCCTGCAGCATCGGCACGAACTTCTGGACGAAGCGATCGCGTAGCGCTTCGTTGGTGTCGGACTTCACCCGCCACCGGATGAGGAGATCACCGTCCTTGGTGGGCGGCCCGAAGAAATGCATCACCGGCTCCCACCATCGATCCAGGGCAGCCTGGAACATGTTCTGCTGCGTAACCGTGCCATCGGCCAGCGTCAGCAACATTTCCTCCCCGTGACGCATGTGGAACCCTTCCTCGCTCACGATGCGGCGCAGGATCCGGCGGTACGGGCCGTACGAGCACTGCTTGAGCACCGCCTGTTGCGTGGTGAGCGCAGCGGCATCCACCAAGTAGGCAATCACGATCTGATCGGCCCACGTATGAGTCTTGTAGTGAAAAACGTTGTGAAACTTCGATCGGCCCGCCATGAGATCGTCAATCATCTGCGCGCGTGACTTGACGGCGAGGTCGGCGGCCACCATGTACAGAAGATGGGCATGGCCTATTTCGTCTTGGGTCTTGGCCAAAAATGCCAATTTGCGGTGCACTCCGGGAGCCCGAGAAACCCAGTAGCGCTCGCACAAGCCTCCGAACAGTTCGGAGTTGGCGTGCATCTCTATGAACCGGAACACTTCTTGGCGATAGGCGCTCGGCATGTCATCGCCGGGCTCCACTGTTCCACCGTTGACGATGAATTGGTCGAAGTCCTCCATGGTTTCCCAAACCCTCATTCACCCAGTCTCCCGACCGAACGTTCGGTTTGTCAAGCATGATCCGAGCGTCGAAAGTTGCCAGACTGCTCAAGAGTGAGCGTTGGTGCGCCGATCAGTGAAGTGGTGACCCTCATGCCCCACGCCCACCGCGTTCGCCAGAACGGTGCGTTGCGCCGTCACCCGGTGCATACGCTGGCCGCAGTGGTGGCCACCTCGTTCTTGCTATGTGGAGCGCTGGCCACCCCTGGACTGGCGCTCAATCGACGTAAGGGCCTGCTCACTCGCACCTCCTCCACCACCACCACCACCTCCTCCACTGCGCTCCCGACGACGCCAAGCACCACGGATGTGAGTACCCCGCCGGTGAACACCGCAGTGGTTGGTGTTGTATCGCTGGCGTTTGCCCCAGACATCCATCTCAACGCCGACAACGATCGCATCACCGAGTCAATGAACGTCCCTCACGGTCTGACCCCCACCCGCGTCGTGGGCCGCGTGGGATTTCCGATCAGCGACAGGGTCATCACCTTTTCGGTGAGTGTGGCAGGTGAGCGCATCGCCACGCTGAGCTCCGCTTCGGCCGGGCCCGGTGGCACCGTCTTCTTCGATGTGGCTCTACCACCGGCAGCCGTCGTCAACAACCGAGCCAGCGTCGACATCGAAACCACTCGGCCCGGTACGGGAGCGGTATGTGACACCTCCCGGAGCGTGGCCAATGATGTCCGTCTCCTCGACGCTGGGTTCGTCACCGTTGGACAAGCCGACCCGCCAACCACCATTGCTTCGTTCTTCGGTCCGGCCGTCACCACGGTGAACATCTGGTCCGCTGACCCCAAGAGTGACCCGGCGGCAGTGCAAATGGCCGCCGGAGTAGTGCATCGCCTTGGCCCCACCACGCAAGTCATCCTGCATCGAGGCATGCCCTCGTCGGCTGCGCCTTCTCCGTCCGCCAGTGGCTTGGACCGTGATGTGGTGTTCGCCATCGCCACCCAACCACGCACGGCTGTC
>JANYHQ010000163.1 GCA_025358985.1 Acidimicrobiales bacterium | reverse complement strand
GGTAACACCACGAAGCCGATGATCACGATGGCCACACCGATCACGAGGGCGGCAATGGTGGCCTCGGCTGATGATCGCCCTCGGTCGCGCACGGCGTGAGCGGTACGCCAAGCCGCCGTGACGGCCACCAAGCCCCATGCCACCATGATAAAATAGCCAATGGTGCGTTGTGTGATGGTGGCCGGGTCACCTACCGCTGGCGGGTTGGCCGGGTACTTCAGGAAAGGAACCAACACCGCTCCCACAAAGCCGGTGGCGGCCACGGCCATGGCACGGTGGAAATCGTTGGTGAGTCGCAGTCGATGGCGCACCAGCATGAACGCCAGGCCGATGAGCACGCCCATCATGAGGCCGTACAGCACACCGGCGGCCAATCCGCCCACGACCTGGGTTCCACGACTGAACACTGCGGTCATGGACTCGTTGGTGTGGGGTCGAGCGTCTTCCACGGCCAACGCCTTACGCACCGTGGGCTCACCCAACAACCACATCACCAACGCCGTGACAACACCGGCCAATGCGCCAGCGGCCATGGCGCGTCGAAGAAACGGACGGTAGGAATCCATTCAGACTCCGATCAACGAAAGGTCGGTGACCGGTCAGTGACAGGGGACGCCGAGAAGGTGGCGACCGTCATGGAAGAACTCGTGGGCATTGAGCAACGTGTTGTGCAACAGCACGCCGTTGTCCTGCAACATCACGAACAGCAGGAGGGCGGAGGCTAGGGCGCCCAGCCATACCTGCAACGGGAGTCGGATGGGGGCGATTGGTTCTGCGGCCGTGATTTCCATGGTGTTCATCGGGAGTGCTCTTCCTGTCGGGGTGTCTCGGTTGTGACGCATTGAGGTGTCCTGGCTCCCGGATCACAGCGCCCCTCCGGCCTTCCAGCCCCGAGAGGCCGTGACCACTGATGAAGAGTTGCTCCTCGGTGACAGTTGCGCAGACAGCCCCGGATTCCCACCGGTGTTCCCTCGCTGCACTCGTGAACCTACCAGTTGGGCGCACTCCACGGCGAGGTGCCGGTAGTTTCGTCACCATGGCTCGTGACTCGATAGTGCTCGTCAACACCGGTGCGGGCAAGGGCAAGTCCAGTGCTGCCTTCGGGGTCATGAACCGGGCCTGGGCTCGTGGCTGGAAAGTGGGGGTGGTGCAGTTCATCAAGAGTGAGAAGTGGAAGGTGGGTGAGCGCAAACTGGCCGAGCATCTGGGCATCGAGTGGTTCACCCTCGGTGATGGGTTCACCTGGGAGTCCACCGACATGGACGAAACAATGGCCAAGGGGCGCCACGCTTGGGATGTGGCCAAGCAGATGTTGGCCTCGGGTGACTACGACATGCTCATCCTCGACGAGGCCACCTATGTGGTGAAGTTTGGTTGGGTGCCGGTGCAGGACATGGTGGATGCGGTGGCCAACCGCTCACCCCGTACCAACGTGGTCATCACCGGTCGCAATGCGCCGCCCGAGCTCATCGAGATTGCTGACACCGTCACGGAAATGACCAAAATTAAGCACGCATATGACAAGGGGATTGCTGCCCGTAAGGGCATCGAGTACTGAGAATGGGATTTGTGATGTTCACCGGGGGAGCGCGCTCCGGCAAGTCCAGCTTGGCGTTGCGGTGTGCGGCGGCGTGCGCGGTGCCGGTGGTGTTCGTGGCCACCGGGGAGGCATTTGACGACGAGATGCGGCACCGGATCTCGTTGCACAAGGCCGAACGTCCATCGGAATGGGTCACCGTGGAGGAACCTCGGGAACTCTTGTCGGCGGTGGAGGCGGTCCCCGCTGAAAGCTGTGTGGTCATCGACTGCCTGTCGTTATGGGTGTCCAACCTGATGCTGTCCGATGTGGAGTCGACGGTGATTGAAGCACGGGCGTTGGCGGTGGTCGGGGTGCTGGCCGCTCGGCCCGGTCCGGGTGTGGTGGTCACCAATGAGGTGGGTTCGGGCATCGTGCCCGACAACGCGCTGGCGCGTGGATACCGGGATGTGTTGGGAAGAGTGAACGCCATTTTTAGTCTGCGCGCTGATAATGCGTACCTGGCAGTGATGGGGCGCGTCATTCACTTAGAGCAGTTTTCATGACCGTGACCTTGGCTCGCTGGCAACGAAATGCGTTGGCCGCAGCAGTGGGTCTCTCTCTCGATGCGCTGCTCGGTGACCCGCCTAACCGGGCCCATCCGGTGGCGTGGTTCGGTACTGCGATGACGGCATTGGAACAACGGATGTATTGCAACTCGCGCTTTCGGGGCGTGGGCTATTGCGGTGTGGGGGTGGCGGCGGGCGCAGTAACAGGGGCGGCGGTGCGCTCGGTGGCCGCCTCTACGGCGGTGTCGGTGGCGGGACGCATGCTGGGGTCGGTGGCTGTCGGTGTGGCCACGCCGTTGGCCCGAGGTGACCTGGATGGTGCCCGAGCAGAACTGCCGTCGCTGGTGGGGCGGCGAGCGTCGGGACTTGATCCTACGGAGGTGGCACGAGCCACCATCGAGTCAGTGGCCGAGAATAGTATGGATGCAGTGGTGGCACCACTGTTCTGGGCCGTGGTGGCGGGGGCGCCGGGCACTCTCGCCTATCGGGCCGTGAACACGCTCGACGCCATGGTGGGCCATCACAGTGATCGCTATGAACGTTTCGGTTGGGCAAGCGCCCGCCTCGATGACGTCATGAACTGGGTGCCGGCCCGTATCACTGCGGCACTGGTGAT
>JANYHQ010000158.1 GCA_025358985.1 Acidimicrobiales bacterium | reverse complement strand
CGACGAGCAACTGCAGAAGACCGTCGCTCTCGGCGGGTCGCTCGGTGTGCTGGCGCTGATGGTGTGGATCATGGCCAAGTTCGATTACAGCAACAGTGGCACGCTGCAGTTCGAACGCAACAAGGCGTGGATCAACGTCATCAACAGCCGCTATCACATTGGTGTGGATGGCATGGCTTTGCCGCTGGCTGCACTGTCGGTACTCATCATCCCGCTGTGCGTCATCTACAGCTGGAACCACTTTCCGGATCCCCACAACCCCAAGGCGTTTCTGGCCCTGATGCTGGTACTGGAAACGGGGATGATCGGCACGTTCATCTCGCAGGATCTCATCCTGTTCTTCGTGTTCTTCGAACTCGTGCTCCTGCCCATGTACTTCATGATCGGAGTATGGGGCGGTCCCAACCGGCAATACGCGTCACTGAAGTTCTTCCTGTACACGATGTTTGGGTCGGCATTCATGCTGCTCGGATTCTTGGCGCTGTACTTCAAGGCCGGGCGCACGTTCGACATCGCCCAACTCACGCAGAACGTGCAAAGCGTGGGGCTGTCGAGCGGCACTCAGAAACTCATCTTCGCCGGGTTGTTCTTGGGCTTCGCCATCAAGGTGCCCATGTTTCCCTTCCATACCTGGCTGCCCGATGCCCATACGGAAGCACCGACTCAGGGTTCGGTGATCCTGGCGGCAGTGCTGCTGAAGTTGGGTACGTACGGTTTCATCAAGATCGCCATTCCGATCCTGCCTCAAGGGGCCAAAGCATGGGCTCCGTGGATTGGTGGACTGGCGGCGTTCGGCATCATCTACGGAGCGTTGGGGTGTCTGGCCCAAACCGACTTCAAACGCCTCATCGCCTTCTCGTCAGTGGCCCATATGGGTTATGTGATGCTCGGCATCTCCACGCTTACCAGTTACGGCATCAACGCCGCCATCTTCGGCATGGTGGCCCACGGTCTCATCACTGGAATGTTGTTCTTCTGTGCCGGGTCTCTCAAGGAGCGCTTCCATACCTTGGAGATCAAGCGTATGGGCGGTCTGTTGAAGCAGATGCCCAAGCTCGGGTGGGTACTGGGATTTGCCACCATGGCCTCGCTGGGGTTGCCCGGCCTAGCCGGATTCTGGGGTGAGTTCCCTGCAATCTTGTCGGCGTACCAACCTCATGAGTCGCTCAGTGTGCAGTGGTTCCGGGCATTCATGGTGGTGGCCTCGGTGGGTACGGTGTTCGCTGCTGGGTACCTGCTGTGGCTGTACCAGCGCACTGCTTTCGGCACCCCTAAGGCGGAGTGGGACGGCCACGTTTTCCACGATGTGGCGCCCGAGGAATGGGCGGCCTGGATACCCATGCTGGCGCTCATCTTGGTGCTCGGCTTGTTCCCCGGACTGATCTTCAAGATCACCGATGGTTCGGTCCAGAACCTGGTGAGCCACGTCTCCCAGTCGCTCGGGAGATGACGAGCCCATGCTGGCTGCGCTGAACGCGCTCATTTCGGCGGCCGGGTCGTTCAACGCCCCGCACCTCGACTACCACGCACTGGCACCCGAGATCGTGCTCACCGCCGTGGCCCTCATCGTATTGGGGGTGGACCTGGTGGTGGACGAGACCCGCAAGTTCCTGGTCACCACCATCGCCGGTTTCGGGGTACTGCTGACCCTTATCCCCATTGTCACGCTGGCCGTGGACGGCAAAGACCGGTCAATGCTCGGCGGCGCCTATGTGGTGGACAACTTTGCCTTGGTGCTCAAGGCCATGTTCATCATTGCGGGATATCTCACCTTGCTGATGAGTTCCAATTATCTGCAAGAGGGCGATTATCACGAGGGTGAGTACAGCTTTTTGCTGATCTGCTCGTTGTTGGGCATGGTTGTGATGTCCTCGGCTCGTGACCTCATCACCATCTTCATTGCTTTGGAAACGTTGTCGCTGCCCGCCTACTTGTTGGCGGGCTGGCGCAAGCGTGATCGCAAGTCCAATGAGGCCGCCATGAAGTACTACCTGCTTGGTGTGGTGGCGTCGGCGGTGATGCTGTATGGCATGTCACTTATCTACGGCATCACTGGTGAAAGCGTGCTGGCCCGGATCGGCGAGAAGATGGTGGTGGTGGGTGACGAGAAATCGCTGGCCGCAGTCGGCATCTTGTTGGTGATCGTGGGCTTCGCGTTCAAGGTCAGTGCGGTTCCGTTCCATCAGTGGGCTCCGGACACCTACGAGGGTGCTCCTACGCCGATCACGGCGTTCCTCTCGGTGGCCTCCAAGGCGGCTGGCTTTGTGGCGCTCATGGAGTTGGTGTTCATTGCGTTCTTCAACCGCTCCGATGTGTGGGCCCCCATCTTTTGGGTGTTGGCCGTGCTCACCATGACAGTGGGCAATGTCATTGCGCTCAAGCAGACCAACATCGTTCGTATGCTCGCTTACTCTTCAGTGGCCCAGGCCGGATTCA
>JANYHQ010000145.1 GCA_025358985.1 Acidimicrobiales bacterium | reverse complement strand
GCGCCGCCTCGCTGCGGGCCTCATTGGCGTGGAACGGGGCAATGGTGCACAGGCGATCGGCCTGGGCCTTGATGGCGGCCACCATGGTTGGGTGTTGGTGGCCCAGGTTCACATTCATCAACTGTGAGGAGAAGTCGAGGTAGCGCCTGCCGTCGAAGTCCCAGAACCATGAGCCTTCGGCCCCCGCCACTGGTAAGGGCGCAATGAGGTCTTGGGCGGACCACGAGTGGAACACGTGGTTGCGGTCGGCGGCCCGTACGGCGGCACCGTCAGCGGGGTTCAGTGTGGACGGATCAAACGTCATGGGAAGTGCCTCCTGCACAAGATGTGACTCCTACAAGACTCCATCGTAGAGCGGTGCAGAAACTGTCAAACGCGCACACCGGCGAGGTCAGGACGCTCCGGGAACTTGGGGTCGATGCGTTCCAGTGTGTCCACCAAGATGGTGAGTACGGCCCAATTCCGATACCACTTGCGGTTGGCCGGCACCACAAACCACGGCGCATGCTCCGTGGAAGTCTCCGTGAGCGCATCTTCATAAGCGCGCTGATAATCGGGCCAGAGCTTGCGATCTTCGAGGTCGCCCAACCGGAACTTCCATCGTTTGGTGGGATCATCAATGCGCTCTTGGAGACGCTGAGCTTGCTCATCTGCGGAGATGTGCAACATCACCTTCACCACGCTGGTACCCGCCTCACTGAGGCTGCGTTCAAAGTGGTTGATGAGCCCGTAGCGCGGCCGCCATACCTTTTCCGAGGCCAACTTACGTACTCGCACCGCCAATACGTCCTCGTAGTGCGAACGATTGAAGATGCCGATGAAACCGCGAGCCGGGGTGCGCTGGTGAATCCGCCACAAGAAGTCGTGGGCCAACTCATCGTCGTTTGGCACATTGAATGACGACACCTGCATGCCCATGGGATTGACTCCGTTGAACACCGATTTCACGGTGCCGTCCTTGCCGCCGGCATCCATGGCCTGCAGCACCAGGAGCACCGAGCGTTGCTCTTCGGCCCGGAGTCGGTTCTGCAACGCCGCCAAACGAATCATCAGCTCCGCCGAGGCCTTCTCCGTGGTGGCGCGATCACCGGGGGCTTCGGGCGTGCTGCCGGCGTCGATCTTGGTCAATTCGGCGGCCTTGCCAGGGTCCACCCGCCACGTGGCCACACTGGCCAGGCTCTTGGGGGCTTTGCGGGCTGGACCGCTGTTGGGCTGATCCACATGGTGCGCTGGAGCATCGACGGACGGATCATCATCTGCAGACGCAGCAGCACGGGCGGACGGGCGGGCTCGCGGTACGGGTGGCACGGTTGGTCACTGTATGTCGATGCACTCCGCCACGTGGTGTCCGTTGCGCCTGTGCAGTAGCGAAACTCTCCTCACGCCATCCTCACAGAATGGTCACGTCTGGGGTACCGCTGATGAGGCAGGCTGAGTGCTCGCCAGACTTGGGGAAACTCGTGGTCCGCCTGCGTTGCACTCATCACGCCGGGGCTTCGGGTATATCTCCCATCGAGGAGGAGTCACGCCATGAACAGTTCCAGATCAACCCGTCGCGTACTGGTGGTTGCCAGCTTGGCCGCCCTGGCCATGGGGCCGGCCGCATTCGCCCAAACCGATGCCCCTTCCCCCGTCCAGGCGGCGTCCACCGTGGCTCCGGTAGCGGTACCCGTCGCTGCCCCGGCCGAGACATCTACCGTTCCCGCCCCCGTCGCCACCACTGTCCCTGCTCCGTCGGCGCCGGTGTCTACCAAGGCAACCACCAAGACAACTGCCAAGACAACTGGCAAGACAACCACCACGAAGGTGGCGGTGGCCACCACGGGCAAGGCCACCCGTACCAAGGCTGGGTTGTATTTGCCCAATGGTGGTCCACCGGCCGTTGCCGCGGGATGGCGTTGGGGCCCTGCGTCGGCCAACCCCGAAACTCCGGCTGCCCCCACGTTCGACGCAGCGTTGGCCAAGGTCAATCCGGGCGGAAAACTGCTCACCGCGCTTATCATCGGCTCCGACGCTCGCCCCGGTGAGAAGTACACCCGCACCCGTGGCGATTCCATCCATTTGTTTGTCTGGAATCCCAAACTGAGCAAGGGAACCATCATTGGTTTCCCCCGTGACTCGTACGTGAACGTCGCTGGCAAAGGGATGGTCAAGATCACTGCCTCGCTGGTCTACGGGGGCCCAGATCTCATGATGTCCACCGTCAACGCACTCACCGGCATTCCCACGGACCGCTATGTGGTCACCGGGTTCGAGGGGTTCACCAAGCTCATCAACGAGGTGGGTGGCGTCAATGTGTTGGTGTCGCCGCGGATGAACGAACCGTTGTCGGGTGCCACTTTTGAAGAAGGTTGGTTCTCCATGAACGGCGATGCCGCCTTGGCGTTCAATCGCAACCGCCACGACACCAAGGGCGGAGACTTTGGTCGCTCCGCCAATCAAGCCAAGTTCCTCCTCAACTCGTTGGCCACCATGCGTGAACGCACCACAGATCCGGCCGGCCTGCTCACGTGGGTCAACGCCATTCGCAAGAACGCCGAAACCAATCTCAAGCCAGCCGACATGTTGGCCATGGCCCAGGTCATCCGTCAGATGGATCCAGCCAACATCACCGCAGTGGTGGTCAAGGGAACTCCCGTGATGGTGAAGGGGTCGTCGGTGGTGAAGCTCGATGCGGCCGCCAACAAGGTGCTGTTCGATGACGTCCGGGTGGACGCAATCATCGGCAAGTGAGACGCAATCATCGGCAAGTGATGGGTAGCAATGATCGATGGGTGGGAAGTGCTCAAGAACGATTCCTGCGGTGCCGATCCTCTTGCTGCCGTCGTCGTTGCTCAGCGTCGCGGGAATGGGAGAGCGGTGTCACGTAGTCGCAACAAGGGTGCCGTACCCGTGGCCGATTCCACGTCTGCCACTCGCCGTCGTAGCGCCGACGTATTCGTGGCCGGTCGTTCTGCGGAATTGGAGCGCATGGTGGCCCACGCGGTGGACACGGCGATCGAATTTCTGTGTCACGGGGGGCTGCTGGTTCCGTTGGTGATCGTTCACGCTACGGGGGACCCCACGTTGCACCTGTTTGGCGATCCCATGGATGACAACGTGGACCTGGACATGGCGTTGGCTGATGCCCGGGCCTTTGTTGACTCCCTCGATCGCTGCGTGGTGCAGCGTTACGTGTGGGCTTACGACGGTTATGCCGGCGAGGGCGACGAGCATAGTGACGCAGTGGTTTTGGAAGCAGCCGAGGCGGCCGAACCGCACGGGTGGCAACTGGCCGTGCGTTACAAACTGCACTCCGGTGGAGCGTCAGCCGTTGACGCATCCGTGCAGGTGGTGGATGCGCTGAACACGCCCCTCAACGGGGCGGGCCCGGATCAGGCGCCGTAGTAGCGAAACAGTAATTCGGCGACACACGATGGCTTGGCCGCACCCTCCACTTCAAAGGTTGCCTCCACCGTGACCTGCACTCCGCCCGTGACATCCTCCACGCCCTTGAGCACGGCGGCGATCCGGATATTGGATCCCACTGGTACGGGGGCCGGAAAACGCACCTTGTTGGCCCCGTAATTGACCCCCATGGCCACGCCATCAACTTGGAGCACCTGCGCCAGCAACACCGGCGCCAAGGACAAGGTGAGATATCCGTGGGCGATGGGTCCGCCGAACGGTCCGGCCTTGGCTCGCTCCACGTCAATGTGGATCCATTGATGGTCACCGGTGGCATCTGCGAACAAGTTCACCTGCTCCTGGGTGACGCGGTGGTACTCGGAGTAACCCAAGTGGTCGCCAATGTGCTCTTTGAGAGTTGCGAATGCAAGTCGTGCCATGGGCATGAACCTAGTTCAGGTGCCAGCAGAAATCCGGGCCGCCAGTTGGCCGCAGGCGGCATTGATGGACGTGCCTCGGTTCCGTCGGATGGTGGCGTTGACACCGAGCTCCACCAGTCGGTCGCAGAACGCATGGACGATGTTGGGCGGTGTTCCGACAGTTGGGTATCCAGGGGTCGGATTCAGCGGGATCAGATTGACATGGGCACCAAGGGAACGGGCAATTTCGGAGAGTTCATAGGCATCTCGAGGTAGATCGTTGACGCCGTCGATGAGCGCCCATTCGAATGACAACCGTCGACCCTTGGCCTCGAGGTAGTCCCGGCAGGCCTGGATGAGCACGTCGAGGGGGTATGTGCGGTTGATGGGGACCATCTGATTGCGCAGATCATCATTGGCGGCATGCAATGACACCGCCAGGTTCACCGGAAGATCTTCACTTGCCAGCCGTTTGATGCCGGGCACCAACCCCACGGTGGAAATGGTGAGATGGCGCGCCGACATCCCGAGATGGCTGTGGAACCTGGTCACGGCACTCCACATGGCGTCATAGTTGGCCATTGGTTCACCCATGCCCATGAACACCACATTGGACAAGCGGCGCCCGGTTGACTCGGAGCGTTGGCGAGCTGCCACCACCTGCTCCACAATTTCGCCCACGCTCAATTGACGACGGAACCCACCTTGTCCGGTGGCACAGAATCCACATCCCATGGCGCAACCGGCTTGGGTGGAAATACATACCGTGGATCGGCCGGCATAGTGCATCAACACGGTTTCGATCTGTTCGCCGTCGCCCAGGTTCCACAGCCATTTGACGGTGTCTCCGCCGTCGCCTGACGATTCCACCGCAGTGCTTAAGGCACTGCGTAGTTGCTCGTGAGCACCCAACTCAGCTCGCAACGCCTTGGGCAGCGCAGTAAGTTCAGCCGGGCCGCTGAGCTGCTCGTACAACCCCTGCCACACTTGCCGAGCCCGAAATGGCGGCTGGCCACCCAACAACTGCGCCAGTTGCTCGGGGCTGTGGTCGTAGCGGGTGGGTACTGGCGTTTCTCGAACGCGCGGCTGCGGCAGCCCCAGTGTCACTGGTGTGGGGGGCGCCGCGCTGGTGGTCACTTGACCGTGATGGATTTGGCCAACGTCGTGACGAACTCTGCGTTGGTGGCGCCCAAGGAAATGGTGATGACATAAGCCGTCTTGGCCTTGACGGCGACGATCTGCGTGCCGTACACGGTGATCTTCTTGCCGTTGACAGCGTTGATGGGGAGGGTGTACTCGGTGCGAATGGCGTCGAGGCCGGACACCCGGATGTGGACCTGGGAACTGACCGTGGCCCCTTGGCTCTCCAACGGACCCTTCAGCTGGTCTTCGGCACCTTTCAAGTCGGTGGGGCCACCGGCGATCACCTGGGCGTTGACATTGTTGGCGAATCCGTTCTTCGGAAGGTCGGTGGCGAACAGCACCACGCCTGAAGCCTTCAGCTTTTCCGGGGTGAGCTGCAGGATCTGAGGATTGGCTTCGCCGCCCTTGGCCAACGCTTCCGCCAATTTGGGGTCATCGATGCTGATGGTGGTCCAAGTGGCGGGAATGGACATGGCGAGGCCCTTGGCCGTGATGACCTTGACTTTGGCGGAGGCGGCAGCGGTTGGTTTGGTGGTCTTCATGGCTGCTGCACCAGCGGCCCCCGAAACCGCCACGGGTGCCAGCAACAGTGTTACCGCTGCGATGGCGCCGGTGAGGTAGCGCAACGTGCGACGGGCGCGGATGGGGGATTCCGACTCAAGAGGCATTTCATAACCCTACGCTGCGTGGGTGGGCTTTCTTGTCGTCATCATTGTTGCTTCCGTCATCATCGTGGGTGCGGCCTTCTGGAACCGACGTCCCTGAGATGGTTGCTGCAAAACGGGCCCGTCCCCGATCGATGAAGGCGCTCAAAGCCCATGCCGTCGTCATCGGCCAACGCTTGGCGGTGGAGTATCCGGACGCTCTGTGCGAATTGGACCATTCTTCCGCCTTTGAATTGTTGGCCGCCACCATCTTGTCGGCACAGTGCACCGATGCCCGCGTCAACCTGGTGACCCCGGTGTTGTTTGCGCGCTACCCCCAACCAACTGATCTGGCCACGGCGGAACTCTCCGAGTTGGAGGAAATCATCCGACCCACGGGGTTCTTCCACAACAAGGCCAAGAGTCTGGTGGGTATGGCGACGGCGGTGGTTGACCGATTCGGTGGTGAGGTGCCGGGGCCGATGGAGGACCTCATCACCATCCCCGGAGTGGGGCGCAAAACTGCCAACGTGGTGCGGTCCGTGGCCCTCGGGCTACCCGGTTTGGCGGTGGACACGCACGTATTGCGGTTGTCTCAGCGCCTCGCCCTCACTTCGGAAACCGATCCTGTGAAGGTAGAAACGGCACTCAACGAACTGGTCGAACCGTCGTTGCGGGGAGATTTCAGTTTGCGCCTCATCCTGCATGGTCGGCGTGTATGTGCGGCCCGCAAACCGCGCTGCGGCGATTGCTCACTGGCCGACATCTGCCCGAGTGCGGGGATCGTATGACTCGATGCCGGTGTGGGTGGCTCAACCGCCGGCTCGTCTCACCAGTTGGGCCAAGCGCCGATTGCCTTGGCGCAACACCGCCTCCACCGCGTAGAGCTCGTTGCTGAGCGCATCACCGTCACCGTGACCCCGCTGTACGGCGGCGATGGAGTCAAGACGGGCGGTGGTCTCGGCCAGCGTGGCGGCGATGGATGCCAATTCCGCTACGGGAAACGGTGGACGGTCGTCGGCGGAACTGCTCTTGCTCACGTTCCCAGTCTGGTGCAGCCAGGACCCAGCAGCAGCACCAGCACCGCCACAGTGAGCGCGGGTGCGAGGGTGCTGATAGGTCGCTAGAGTCCTTTGTCCCATGGGGTCTGGAATCAACAACACGTCGCAACCGCTCTGGGCCCTGTACTGCGGAGCGTCACTATGACGCCGTCGTCTCTGGAGACCGTGGCCCGAATCCAACCTCGAGCCGAGGTGGTGGCCATGGAGGGATATCACTCTGCTCAGGTCGCAGTATCGGTTCGTCTCAACACCAACGAGAGCCCATTTGCCCCTCCGGCGGCATGGCAAGAGGCGTTGGCCGATGAAGTGGCCAGTATCGATTTCCATCGCTACCCGGATCGTGGGGCGGTGGCCCTGCGTACGGCGATTGCTGATTTGCACGGTGTCGATGTTGGTCAGGTGTTCGCCGCTAACGGGTCCAATGAAGTGATCCAAACGCTCTGCCTCACGTACGCCGGTCACGGACGGCGGGTGGTCGCGTTCGAACCTACGTACGCATTGCATTCTCATATTGCGCGCATCTCGGGCGCTGACGTACATAGTGGGCGCCGAGATCAGGACTTTCGCATCAATGTGGATGAGGCCCGTCGTGTGGTGGCCGAGGCCCAGCCCGCCATCACGTTTCTGTGCTCACCCAACAACCCCACCGGGATGTTGGAGCCTCAAGAGGTCATCCAGACGGTGGCCGAAGTGGCTCCCGGCCTGGTGATTGTGGACGAGGC
>JANYHQ010000215.1 GCA_025358985.1 Acidimicrobiales bacterium | reverse complement strand
CGTTCCCAGCATGGAGATAAACATTTGACGCACCTCGTCGGAGGTGGTTACCGCGTCGGTGAACTCCAGACGCAAGGGGAACCGACCGGTTGGGGTGACGGTGTCGAAGTCGCAGCCCAAACGGTCCACCTCGGTCATAGTGGCCGACTCGATGTTGGTGCGACCCAACCAATGACGCAACAACAACACGTGCGAATCGGCGTGGTCAGTGTTCATGTGTTCCACGATGCCGGCGGCAAACGGAGCGATGGGATCGGGGCGCGCTTCGCTGTAGTCGTTGGCCTCAACCCAGCTCATGCGGCCAAACCCGCCTACGTAACGCACAGCGCTCACTGCCAAGCGGTAAAAGCCGAAGTCCGGGAAGTCCACGTAGTACGCAGCGCCCGGATGGGTGTCCAGGAACTTGGCTCTCAACGCCGCATCTGGTTCGGTTTGGGCGAGATCTCCAATCAGCGATACCCGCGACAACGCCAACGGGTCCACGCCTGGTGCCGCCTCTTCAGCCACCAACATCGAGGCTCGAGGGTCGGCCATGGCATTGCGGGTGTGCTCAGCCATGGTGGACACCAGCAGCCATGGGCAGCCCTCATCGTCCACCACAAAGGTGACCAATGAGCCAAACGGGTAACCTGCAGGCTCACGCGCAACGGTGGACAGCAGCCCCCTGCCAGTGGTGGCGATGAGCGTACGGGACCGTTCGGCATGGCTGAGTCGGGCCACCCCGGGTTGAGGATCAAACGATCCTGAGGCGTGCGGATCTAACGTAGGTGCACTTACCTTCTCGGTGTTCGACTCTGTGCTGCTCGACGCTTCGGTGGACATTGCATACTCCTAGCAGCGATTGGAAGGGTGCTCAAACGGGAGCCGACAGCGCAGTACCTGGCACGGATTCCCTAGAGTCAGAGTATGAACGATCAACTGGACCTTGACGCCACCACCAAGATCCTCGACGCCATCCTGCAGGCGGAACTGGCGGGGGTGGTCCGCTATACACACTCGAGTCTCATGATCACCGGGCCCAATCGCATCCCGTTGGTGGCGTTCATGAAAGCCCAGGCCACCGAGTCATTGGTACACGCGCAGCAGGTTGGCGAGATTCTCACCGGCTTGGGTGGGCATCCCACGCAGACCATCGAGGTCATCGAGGAGACGCATCGCCACGGCATTCACGACATTCTCGAAGAAGCCTGGTCGCATGAACGGCGGGCGCTCGGTCTCTACCGAGATCTGCTCAGCTGTGTGGACGGCGACAGCATCTATCTCGAAGAGTTTGCCCGAACCATGATCGGCACGGAAGAGCTTCACGGCCTTGAACTGCGCAAGATGCTGAGAGACTTTGCCCCGCCAAAGCCTCCGCAGTGAGCCAGCAGCCCACGGTGTTTGTCTGCGGCGGATCGCACTGCTCGGAAACGAAGGCGTGGCGCAAACTCTGTGACGACCTCGATGGCTATGCGATGGTCCGCGAGGTGCGCTGTCAGAAGATCTGCGATGGTCCCGTATGCGCAATCGTGCTCAAGGGCACACTCACCTGGTTCGCCGAAGTAGACGGTAGACGGGCCCGTGAAGATCTACACGACGTGATGGGCGGAGCCAAGATCACCAAGCGTCTGCGACGGCGTATCGCCACCAAACGAGCGGGTCGCATGCGCTGACCCGTCCACCCCCAACAAGAGTGGGTCAATTTGCCGTTCTTGTCGGAGAACATTGGATATTTGGGGATTTTCCCCAGACAAGAATCCACTTTGGACCCAGTCTTGTCGTGGGGGTGCGCTGACCGGCCGCCTTCGGGTACGTTCGCACCCACCGCAATCGGCACGGTCCACCCCGCGGTCTATCAAGGAGCCAAACCCATGCCCGGCCTCATCGCAGGAATCGATCATGTTTCCACGGCCACCACCGACGTAGATCGGCTCCTGGCGTTCTACAAGGATCACTTCGAGTTGGAGCCGATGGCCGGCTTCCCACTCACCGGCGGCGACGGTCGCAAGATCGCCCTGATCCCCCTCAGCGACGGCATCATGCTCCAGGCCACCGAAGTGGCTTCGCTACCTGCACCGGAACCCATTGATCCCCCCGGAGCAGTGTTCTTCGGTGTGTCGCGTTTCGATCACTGCTCATTTCGCGCATCGAGTGAGGATGCGTTTGAGGATCTACGAACTCGCCTCGTCAACGCTGGCGCCTGCACTGGCACCGTGCTCAGCTCCGGAGACTTGCGCTTCTTCCGCTTCACCGACCCCGATGGGTGGTTCGCCGAAGTGGTGTGGCACGTACCTGCAGCTTGAGCCACTCAGGCCTGCGCCAGAGCTTGCTCCAAGTCGGCGATGAGATCAGCCACTGCCTCGATGCCGATCGACAGACGAATGAGATTGTCGGGCACCGAACTAGTGGGTCCTTCCACAATGATGCGGTGTTCCGCCAAGCTCTCTACGCCGCCCAGCGAGGTGGCGGGCAGAAACACTCGCAACGCCCGCACCACCCGTCCCGTCTCAAGCAACCCACCTCGCACGCATATCGACATCATGGCGCCGAAGCCATCCATCTGTCGCTGCGCAATGTGATGACCGGGATGGCTTTTTAAACCGGGATACAGCACTCGTTGTAACTGGGGATGATTCTCAAAATGATGAGCAATCTGCATGGCGCTGGCACTGGCGGCCCGCAACCGCACGAACAAGGTCCGTATCCCTCGGATGAGCAACCAGCAGTCGAACGGGGCCAAGATGCACCCGGTCATGTTTCGTAGGGTGTGGACTTCCTGCCACCGTTCATCGTCAACACGAGGAATGAGGGCGCCGCCCAGCACATCGGAGTGACCGTTGAGATACTTCGTGACTGAGTGAAAAACATAATCGGCTCCATGCTCCAGCGGCCGGGTCACGGCAGGCGAAGAACACGTGCCGTCAACGGCCAATACAGCCCCTGCTGAATGGGCGGTATCGGCTGCAGATCGAATATCGATCAAGTCCCATGTGGGGTTGGCCGGAGTCTCGATCCAAACGAGGTTGGTGACGCCCGGGCGCACGGCGAGGGCCAGCGCAGAAGGGTCGGCCTGATCGAACAACGTGAGCTTTACGCGACCCAAGCGTTCCAAACGCTGGAGCCAATCCCGGGTGCCGTAGTACATCACGCTCGGAGCCACCACATGGGCGCCGTGCGGCACCGTGTCGAGCAGAGTCACCACCGCCGACATACCCGATGAGAACACTGCGGCATCGGGTCCACCGTCAAGGGCAGCCAGTACCCGCTCGGCATGAGTGACGGTGGCATTGCCATAGCGTAAATAGCTCTGCGGCACCTTCAGTAGATAATCCTTGTCGCGGGCATACGAAGTGGCCATATGAAGGGGCGGTGCGATGGCACCGGTTTGCTCATCAATGGCATGCACCGAGTGGGCGGCGATGGTCTCTGGTGCGGGTTGATTCAACATCTGATGTTCAAGCGTATCGGGCCAGCGGAATCAAACTCATCGGGGCTGAGCCAAAGGGCCCTGCACCACGTTCAACAGAGGCTCCCCGGCCAGGTATCGATGAACGTTCTGAGCCACTACCGGATACGTAAAGGCGAAAAACGCTGTGGTGGCCCCGGCAACGTGCGGAGTGATGCGAACGTTGGGGGCGTCCCAGAGCGCATGGTCGGCGGGGAGGGGCTCCGGTTCGGTGACGTCGAGTACCGCTCGAAGCCGACCCGACACCAATTCCGCCACTAGCGCGTTGGTGTCCACCACCGCGCCTCGACCAGCATTGACCACCGTTGAACCGTCGTGCATCAAGGCCAGCATCTCGGCGTTGATGAGTTCGTGCGTGGCATCAGTGAGCGGGGTAAGGCACACCAGTAAGTCGAGCGACGGAAGCAGGGCGGAGAGCTCATCCACACCGTGAATGGCGTCACGAGCTCTACTGGCAATGGGCACCACCGTGCAGCCAAAGGGACGCAGTCGCTCATGTAAAGATTTTCCGATAGCTCCGTAACCCAGGATGCCAATGGAATGCGCACTGACGGGCCGGCCCGCTCGGACTTCCCAACTATGGCGTTGCTGCTGACGTGCGAATGCCGGAAACAGCCTGAGTTCACTGAGGATGGCCGCTGCGCACCAATCGGCGACGGCTGCGGCGTTCGCATCGCCGGCATTACAGATGGTGACGGTGTGATCCACCAAGGGGGTCACCCAGTCGTATCCGGCATTGAGCACCTGCACCACCTTGAGGTTGGTGAGGTGGGGCATCATCGCAGCCACCGCCACCTTGTCCATCCAGCTGGGCACCACGAATTCAACCTCGTCACCACCCTCGGGCAACGGCTGGCCGTGTTCCACCACCACCACCTCCACCTCGTCAGGCAGCGGCCCCATCAACTCGATGGCATCGGCAGAAGGAACCCAGAGTTTCATACCGTTGAGTATGCGATCTTCTCTGGGGTTGCGGCGAATTCAGTGTGATGACATCAGGATGCAAGAGTGGACGCAGTGGACAAGGCCCAGATCACTTCAATGCTGGTGCAACGTCTCATTGCCGCACAGTTCCCGCAGTGGTCCCATCTCGAGGTGACCCCAGTGGAGCACGATGGGTGGGACAACACATCGTTTCGCCTCGGCAATCAGATGTCCGTGCGGCTCCCAAGTGCAGATGGGTACGTGGCGCAGGTCGAGAAGGAACACCGTTGGTTGCCCGTTTTGGCGCCGCAGCTGCCGCTTCCCATTCCGACTCCGATGGCCAAGGGAGTTGCTACTGACGAGTTCAGGCGGCCATGGTCGGTGTATGGGTGGCTCCCCGGTCGAGCGGCCAACGTGGGCGAAATTGCGGACCGGGTGCAGTTCGGTGCGGACCTCGCCAATTTTTTGACGGCGCTGCAGCCCATCGACACCACCGACGGACCCGTGGCCGGACCGCATAGTCACTTTCGCGGAAGCCCACTCAACACCTACGACCACGACACACGCCAGTGCATCCGTGCACTCGGCTCAATCATCGATACGCATACGATTCTCGATGTTTGGGATCGTGCCCTTGCAACTGAGTGGGATCGAGAACCGGTATGGGTTCATGGCGACATGGCAGCCTCAAATCTTTTGGTGCTTGACGGTCGACTGAGTGCGGTGATCGATTTTGGCTGCTCGTCGGTGGGCGACCCCGCATGCGATCTCGTCATTGCGTGGACACTGTTTTCCGGTGACAGTCGACGGGCATTTGCCGAGGGTCTGTCACTCGATGAGGGGACCTGGGCCCGTGCGCGTGGGTGGGCGATGTGGAAGGCGCTGATCACGTATCGAGAGGCCATTGCAACCGGTTCTTTGGGAACGGCCGAAAACCGATTCGGCTGGCGGGTCAACGCGAAGGAACTTATCCACGATCTCTGCCTTGACGGTTGATAAGGGACGACCGTTGCGTTGACGGCGACGGCCACTGTCGGGGAGGAAAGTAACGGAGATAGGGTGTAGACCGGTAAGCGTTTGCAACAATGGGCAAGGGGGTCACCCGGTGAAGCACTGCAAAGCCCGGAGCAGAGAATGAAGCGTATCGCCGGTTTGGCAACAGCGCTTGTGTTCACACTCGGTGTCGCAGCGTGTGGCGAGAATGCACCGCAACCTCGTGCCGGTTCTTCCACCTCGATCGACTATGTTCACCAACACTCAGGCAATCAGCGCTGCACAGGAATAAACGGTGAAGAGTACTTTTTTCCGCCTCTCACCCTTCAAACAGTTCTCAACTGGTCTGACTTTGTCGTTGTTGGAATCGTTGAGAGCCAGACACCAACTCACCTTCGAGCCATTCCCAGTATCCCCGGCACACTTGACGAATTTGTCGTCGAGAAGGTGCTGCGAACAAGGGGTCGGATCCCTGTTCCCAAGCGCATTCCTTGGCTCTCGTTCTCCGCGTTAGATCCTTCATCGGCCACCTTCAACTGCGCAGACCAGGATCCCCCACCTATTGTGGGTAAGCGGTACTTGGTGTTCTTCTATGAAGTCGGCGGCGAGTACTCGGCAGTGCGAGGTTCAGCGGCAACAGCAGCGCTGGTCATCGATGACCAACAGACACTCCACTCCATCGCCAGCACGTTGGTTGATGGGAAAGCCGTTGCGTTCGGTGCATCACGGGAGCTGGATCTCATGACGTTGGAACGCGCCACTGATTTGCTGGTCGGCATGACACAAGGACCTGACCCGCTCGCAAGGGTACGGGCCGGCACAAGACCCCAAACTTCTCCGCCGATTACCGTAAAGGTTCCGGGAGCCATCCACAATCCGTCACTTCCACCTCTAGTTACCCAACCTACGACGGGCTTCCCCCCGACCGGGCCAGATTAGATGCAGGGGTGGCGAGACGCAGGCCAAACCCTGCGTAGTTCCGAGAGTGGTCGAGCTCACCGGCTTCTCATGACCATTGCTCCCTTCGCCGGCATCCTCGGCTTTCTCGGCGTGTGGCAACTTGCACTGCAGAATTTTGGCTCATCGGGCAGCGTGCTCCCTACTCCAAGTGCAGTTGTGACTCACATCGTCTCT
>JANYHQ010000213.1 GCA_025358985.1 Acidimicrobiales bacterium | reverse complement strand
TGCCGGGCGGGTTCGGCACGTGGGAGGAGCTGTGTGAGGTGGTCACCGCAGCACAGTTGGGTCATCACGCCAAACCCATTGTGTTGCTCGATGTGCGCCGCTACTGGGACCCGTTCATGGTGTTCATCAATGGCGCCGTAGATTCCGGGTTCATCCCCGAATCGCATCGGACGCTGGTGCGGCGCAGTACCGATGTGGATGAGGTGTTGGAGTTGCTGCGCGCTCCCTCCCCGATCCTCAGCCCGAAATGGGTGTGAAGGTGGTACTCAGACGTCAGCGGCGGGGGCGGCGGCCGGTGCGGCCGACCGTTCGGTAGGGGTCGCTGCGTCGGGGCCAGCACCTGGTACTGCGGCGGCCCGAGTGCCGGCGGCGGCGGATGTGGACCGAAGCGCTGGGGTGCCGTCGGTGTCGGGAGCGGCGGCCGGGGCCGCCTGTCGGGGTACGGAACTCATGTTGGGACCCTACCCCCGGTCGGCCCCTTCGGGCCCCTCGGGCCCCTTCGGAATTTTGCGACGGTCTCATCTCGTAGCAGAATTCGTCACGGGCGACGTAGTTTTGCTACTGGTTCCAGCAGGACCCGCTTTGGGCGCTTCGGAATTTTGCGACGAGTTGGTGGGGTCGGGGTCAATACTCAGACTCGTGCCGCTTCGATACGGTCCTCGAGGGCCAAGCGAGCCACCACCGGGGCCATCAGAACGGCCGGTTGGATGATCGGGGGGAGGGCCACATCGGGTTCGGGACCTTCATCGTCGCTGGCTTCGCTGATGGGGAGGTTGCCCCAATAAAGGTCGGCCGCCTTGCGCAACATCTCCTGATCGAAGATGGGCTCGCACTCCTCGTACTCGGCCACCGAACGGATCATCTTGCACAAATCGTTCGGGTAGTTGGCGCGCAGACCAACACGATCGCGCCGTAAACACAGCGCCCGCAGCAGGGGTGCACTGGTCGGAAGTAAGCGTACAGACAGTCGCAGAGCCGCATCTACCAGGATCCGATCAAACGACACCGCATCCACCGGCCCTACGTACACTTTGTTCTGAATACGACGAAAGAACGCTTCGTCACCCAGATCATCAGGGTCCATGTTGGTGGAGAACGCCACCATCAATTCAAAGGGCATACCGAACTTGGTTCCGTTGGCCAACGTGAGAAAATCCACCCGCTTCACCAAGGGATAAATCCAACGGTTCAGCAATTGCTGCGGGGTCAGCACCTGACGGCCGAAGTCGTCTATCAGCATCATTCCGTTGTTGGCTTTCACATGCAGCGGGGCTGAATAGATGCGCCCCACCGTGTCGTACTGCAACTGCAGTGCACTGGCCTCGAGCTCACCACCAACCGTCACCAGCGGGCGAGTACAGGCCACCCATCGCGGATCGAGGCCGGCGGGCTGCTCGGCAATGGGCTCATGCAATGTGGGGTCATAGATCAGCACGTACTGACCGTCCACCATCACCGCTCGCGGTATCACAATCCAGTCGCCGTAGAGGCGAACCAAACGCTCGGCCAGGCTTGTTTTACCGGTGCCAGCGGGGCCGTAGAAGAAGATGGAGTGCTGAGAGTTGAACGCCGGACCCAACTGATCCAGCATGTCGGTGGTCACCACCAAGTCACTCATGGCGGCGGCCATGGCGGACCGATTCACCTTCAATGCTGCCTTTTGAAGGCGTACTGCTTTCACATATGTGTCCAGGGAAACGGGTGCTATTCCGTTGTACTGACACGCCGACGTCAGTTCTCGGGCATAGTCGCGTCCTATGCTGGTGAGGCAGAATAGGTAATCGTGACCCTGCATGGTTTTCACATCGATCATCTTGCGATCGCGCAACGTCTCGAACGCCTCGAACAAGATGGGGTGGCTCAACCCCAGCGCCTGCGTGAGATGGGTAACGGTGACGGTGTCATCGATGAGGGTTCGACGCAGGAACAATTCCAAAACAACGGAGGGGGAGATGTCCAGCGCGGACGATCTCGTAGGCGCCGAGATGTCGAGATCAGTATCAGAAGACATGCCCCCAGGGCATCGGCCAACTCGGCTGCCGACTTGATAGTGACTGCCGGGGGCGCCGGGAGCGCCGGGAGCCTTAGACGGTCACGGCCGCCGAGGCCACCGGCGTGGTGGTGGGTTGGGCAGATCCGTCGCTCGGTTCCACGCTGATGGCAATGGCTGAAATGGCGGGGTTCACCGTGAATGCGGAGACGTCCGGGTTGGGGCCAAGCACTCCCGCCGACACTGCCTTGTCGCCCGCCAGGGCCCACAACTGGTACGTCTTGCCGTCAGGCAAAGCGGGCAGGGTGCTGTGTTGGAGATAGCCCTTCCCGTCCTTGGTCACCACCACATCGGCCAACGTGAGGCCGTCAGCAGACGCCAGCGACACCACCCGAGATCCGTCGGAGGTCGAAGCAGTCTTGGCCAACGCCGCCAGCGACGGAGTGCCAGATCCACTCAGCGCTGACGTTATGGGCACCGCCAAGGCCACCGCCGCGGCCGCTGAGGCCACCCCGACACGCCACTTGGATCGACGTTCGCGCTTCGCCTCGCGGGCTGCATCGAGCGCTATCACCGGTGCCATCCGGTCTCTGGTCACGTCAGCCGCACCCTCAGTAACGGGGACACGTACCTCGGCCGCGATGCGCGCCCATAATGCCGAGGAGGGGGG
>JANYHQ010000084.1 GCA_025358985.1 Acidimicrobiales bacterium | reverse complement strand
CCATGCCAACGGCGACGGTTGGCACCGGATGTTTGAACTCGCCAATGAGCGCTGCTCCAACCGCTGGAATGAGAAAGCCGAAGGTCAGTACCGTGGTGTTGAGCTGAATCATGGGAGAGGCAAGGATGGCCACGAAGCCACCAAGGATTGCCGCCACCACGAAGCTCAGACCGGCCAGCAGTTCGGGTGAGAACCCGAGCAGTACCGCTCCCTTCTCATTCTCCGAAGCGGCCCGGGTGATCATTCCAATCCGGGTGAAACGCAGAATCGCCCACAGAGCCACCGTGATCACGACAACAATGAGCGCAAGCCATAGGCCGTCTCGGGGCACCGTGAGATTGGAGGCGATCGTGACGGGTTCCCTCGGCAAGATGGCGGGAACTCGAAGGACAGTGGTGTCGCCAAAACGGGCCTGGACCAAGGACGTGAATACGATCACCAACCCGACGCTCGCCACCACACGGGCGAGCGCCGGGGCTTTGCGAAGCGGGCGAAACACCAAGAGATAAACAATGAGCCCCACGATCGCCGCAGTTGTCATTGCGAGCAGGAACGCCCATCGGGATCCGACGTCGCTACCGAAGTGGTAGCGCGCCGGGAGCCCGGGAATCGGAAACGGGTAGGAACCTTCCCGTAGATCGGCGTAGACAAACGCCGTCCACATCGCCATTGCGCCATAGGCGAAGTTCACGATGCCCGAGCCCTGGTAGGTGATGACCAACCCGAGCCCGAGCGCCGCGATGATGGCCGCCGCCCCGCTGCCGAGCAGCAAGTAGAAAACGTAGTCAGTCACGAGATATGGAAACAGTCAGAAACGATGTCGGTCGGCTACGGCAGGTAATCCTTGACGGAGACCGACTCGAGTCCGGGAATCGTGATGTTCTCGCCCCCGGCCGTGTACTCGGCCACCGGGAATGAAAATGTGCAAACGGACGAGTACGCCGGGACCGAGCCGCATTCCATCGGCGCTCCGTTCGGCCATACCTGAGTTCCTCGGACGGCCTTGATGAAGGAATAGAGCGCAGGTCCGGCGACCTTGGTGCCTTTGGCTTTCATGCGGTTGGCGTTTTCGGCCAAGGTCATCATGCCTTGGACCCCGAGTGCCCCGAGTCCGAGTGCGCCGACGTCGACCTTGTCGGGTGCCACCTTCAGCAGCGGCGCCAAGACGTTCTGGACAATTGCGCGCTCCGGTGTCGCCTTGTCCGTTTGCGCGGCTACGAATGCCCAGCCAAGCGCATCGTCGCGAACAACGGAGCGCACATTGCGACCAGCGCAGATAATTGTGGTGATCACCGGGATCTTGATACCAAGAGCGGCGCGTCCTCGCATGGTGCCGATACAACCAGCATCGGCGTACAGCGAGATCAGGAGGTCAGGATTGTCCTTCGCAGCCTCACGCATCAGCCCTTGATAGCCAGCGTCGGTCTCGTTGTCGCCGCCTTTGACTGTCTTGTGTTTGATTCCGGCTTTGTCGAGAGAAGCGGTAAGCGTTGCTTCTGTGCCGTTGGCACCGGCATTGTCGGCACTGACGATGCCCACAGTTTTGGCTTTGTAGTGGATCTTGGCGGCAGCGGCGGTGGCAGCCATCGACGTTGCGTTGCCACCTCCGAGATACAGCGCATTTGCCGTGTAATCCCCCGGTAGAATCGGGAGCACACCGACCACCGGTATGCCAGCGGCGGTGTACGTGGCGTAGGGCGGAAAGAGATCGAGACCCTCGAGCACGAGTTCGACTTTCTTGCCGATCAATTCTTGGCCGCACGCCGCTGATGTCTCAGGCGAGCCCTTGGCCACGCAGGTCACCAGTTTCACTTTGCGGCCACCCATACCCCCGTGCTTGTTGAGATAGTCGACCGTGGCTTGGGCGAACGTTCGAATCTCGGGGAAGTCCAATCCAGGCACCCCTTCGGTGTTGACCATTCCGATCAACATCACGGAGCCAGTCGGTGGCTTCAGAGTTGGGAAGTTCGTGGCCGGCGTCAACTTCGCGGTGGCGGCCCCAGGTGCTGGCGTGGTTGGAATCACGGTTGCCGCAAGGGAGATCGCGGCGAACACGGCGGCGGCGCGTGTGGCGTGGCGTTTGGTGGGTGTCATGGCTGTATTCGCTCCTTGATTGTGGGTGGTGGTACATCATCAAATCCCATGGCGGTGCCGACATCTCGATCGTCGACTGCGGTGAATGTGCGTCTGACCAACGCGTCGAACAGGGCGGAGCCGCGCTCATTGGCTGGATCGATCGTCAACAAACTTGCTCCGAACGACATCGCGTAGAACAGCAGCCCTTCGAGGTACCCCCGTCGCACGCCTTCAAGGGTTACGGCATCCGCGGGTACGCCAGCAGCATGCAGCCCGGCCACATATCGCTCGATCAGCGCGTCCTCGTGAGCTCGACGCATCTCCACGCTGAGATTGTTGGCGCAGAAGTACACG
>JANYHQ010000046.1 GCA_025358985.1 Acidimicrobiales bacterium | reverse complement strand
GATGTCCCCACTGGCGACCAAGGCCACGATTTGCTGACACAGTACGTCGATGGGGTTGCGAGGGACGCGCGTCTCCTCCACGATGCCGTCGAACATGCGCCGCGCCACCACCGCCGCACAGATGAGATCGGCGCGGAACTTCGGAAAGATGCGTCCTTTGCTCGGTTCTCCCACTTGATGGCCGGCCCGGCCGATGCGCTGTAGCCCGCTGGCCACTGACGACGGCGATTCCACCTGGATCACCAAGTCGATGGCCCCCATATCAATGCCGAGTTCCAGCGACGAGGTGGCCACCAGTGCCGGCACTCGCCCTGCCTTCAGCGCATCCTCGATTTCCAAGCGCTGCTCCCTGGCTATGGAGCCGTGGTGGGCTCGCACCAGATCCTCACCCGCCAATTCATTGAGCTTTTGGGCCAAACGCTCGGCCAGGCGCCGCGAGTTAACGAAGATGAGCGTGCTGGTATGCGTACGTATGAGTTCTAGCAATCGTGGATAGATGGCGGGCCAGATGGAGCTGCGCTGCTCCGGATCGCCAGCGGCTGCCCCACTCATCACGGGCTCTCCGTCGGCCCCCATGAGCGGCTTCCCCAATTCGCCCATGTCTTCCACCGGCACCACAATTTCGAGCTCCAGCACTTTGCGTACCCCGGTGTCCACCACCGTGACCGGGCGAGCTTTCCACTGCGTGGTGCCGGGCACTGGGGCGCGTCCACCGAGAAAGCGGGCCACCTCCTCCAACGGTCGCTGAGTGGCCGACAGCCCAATGCGTTGCGGAGACCGGTTACCCGCCTTGGCAATGACCATTTCCAGACGTTCCAATGACAACGCCAGATGAGCGCCGCGCTTGGTGCCGGCCATGGCATGGATTTCGTCGACCACCACAAATTCCACCGTGGACAGCACGCTGCGCGCCGCACTGGTGAGCATCAGATAGAGCGACTCAGGGGTAGTGACGAGGATGTCGGGGGGATGGGTGGCTACGGCGCGACGCTCCACCTGGGGGGTGTCGCCCGTACGAGTGGCCACCGAGATGTCGGGCGCCGCCACACCCTGACGGGCTGCTTCCCGGGCAATACCAGCCAACGGTGAGCGCAAATTGCGTTCCACGTCGTAGATGAGGGCCTTCAGCGGCGAGATGTACAACACTCGTACACCACCCGCCGCCGCTCCCCCTTTCGGGACCTTGCGCCGTTTGCCCCCCTCCGCCAACTCCACCGGACGCGGTGCCATATGCAGCCGATCGAGCGCCCACAGGAATGCCGCCAACGTCTTGCCGGAGCCCGTAGGAGCCAGGATCAGCGTATGGCTGCCCTCGGCGATGGCCGCCCAACCCTGGGCCTGGGCACTGGTGGGGGCATCGAAGGTGCGCTCAAACCAGGCCCGCGTAACTGCCGAAAATGGAGCAAGGGCGACGGGTGCAAGGGCCATGTCACGTACAAGCTACGCAGCCCCTCTGACAATGGAGTACGACAGTCAAGGGAGTAAATACCCACCGCCGCCTCCCGAGGCGGTCAGAATGGGCTCTATGAACGCCAAACGTCGTATCACCGCAGGCTTGGCCGTAGGCATCGCGCTCGGGATGGTCATGGCACCAGCCGACGCCGTCACCAAGAAGAAGGCCAAGAAGGCGGTGGTGGCCAAGCTGGGAGGGGTATGCACCTCGGTCGGTCGGGTCACGGGCACCGATCCCAACCTGCTCATCTGTCGGAGGAACTCGGCCCGGAAGCTGCGATGGGTGGCCTACGGAGGCGCCGCGCCTACGCCGGTCACACTCGCCCCTGTGCCGGTCACCGCTGCCCCACCCCCGGTCACCGCCGCACCCACCACGCTGACAGCCACCACGTCCACCACGTTGACGGCTTCCACCAGTACCACCAGCACCGTGCCAGCCCCGCCGACCCGCTTCAGTCCCGCCGCCGTCACGTTGTCCACCTGCGCTTATCCGGCGGCCAATGAACTGGTGCTCAACGGCGATGCCGAACTCGGTGCCGCCGTGGCCGACAACACCACAGTGTCGCCGGCCCCGAATTGGACGGTGTTGTCGGGCCGATTTACCCCGGTGCGCTACGGACCCGTCCCAGGCCTGGTGAACCCTGCCGTGCATATTGCGCCGGTCACTCCGGGTAACGCCTTCTTCGCCGGTGGTCCTGTACCCGCCAACACGCCGTCGCAGGCCAAGCAGACCATCAGCCTGGTGGCTTTCGCCGCCGCCATTGACTCCGGCAAGATGAAGGTCACCCTGAGCGCCTGTCTCGGTGGCGCCAAGGACGAACAAGACGACGCCAAGGTCACCATCGACTTCCTCACTCCCGGCGGCTTGTCGCTGGGAGCGGGCGAAATTGGCCCGGTAAGCAACACCGATCGCGGCAACGCCACGGCATTGGTGCCTCGCGGTCTCAGCGGGGTGGTGCCGGTGGGGGCGCGCAGCGTGGACGTGTTCATCACCATGACGCGCAAAGCCACCACAACCGCTGCTCCGTATGTGGAAA
>JANYHQ010000020.1 GCA_025358985.1 Acidimicrobiales bacterium | reverse complement strand
ACTGCACGCCCGGCATGCTCATGGCGTGCACCGCGCTGCTGGCATCGAACCCATCACCCACGGGCCACGATGTCCGGCACGCGCTGGAGGGCAACCTCTGCCGGTGCACCGGCTACCAGATGATCGTCGATTCAGTGCTCTGGGCCGCCGAACATCCGGCCGACAATCGTTCGCAGCACAGCGGTGCCGCATGATCCCCGCTCCCTTCCGCCACGTGCGGGTGGACACCGTCGAAGCGGCGATCGCAGCGCTCATCGAGCACGGCGACGAAGCGAAGCTGCTGGCGGGAGGCCATTCCTTGCTTCCCATCATGAAGTTACGGCTTGCCACTCCTGGCGTGCTGGTGGATCTGGGGGGCGTGCCATCCCTGTCGACCATCCGCATGGATGGAGAAGAGCTCGTCATCGGTGCGGGCACCAGGCACCGCGACGTCCACCAGTCGCCCATCGTGACATCAGCTGCACCATTGCTGGCCTACGCATCGTCGCTGGTTGGCGACCCCCAGGTGCGCAACCGCGGCACCATCGGCGGCTCCATCGTCCACGCCGATCCGGCGGCGGACCTGCCCTGCGCCATGCTCGCACTGGACGCCAGGTTCGTGTTGCAGAGCTCCACCGGCCTGCGCAGCATCGGGGTGGACGAGTTCTTCCTCGGCTTCTGGACCACCGCCATGGACGTCAACGAGGTGATGGTGGAGATACGCATCCCGCGTCAGGAAACCGGGTGGAGCTACCAGAAGTTCACGACTCGCAGCCAGGACTGGGCCACCGTTGCGGTCGCTGTCGCTGGCGGCCGCATCTCGCTCGCTTCCATGGCCGAGACCCCAGTGAGGGCCGGGGCAGCTGAGGCCGAGCTGGCGCAGGGCAAGGGTCCGGTCGCTGCGGGGGCACTGGCCGACGCCGGTACTCGTCCGCCGGAGGACCTGCGGGCGTCGTCGGACTACCGCCGCAACCTTGCCCAGGTCCTCACCGAACGGGCACTCGTGGAGGCGGCCACACGGCGCTGAGACATCCGCACTTAACCAAAGGGCTCTGTCGTGCCCGACCTAATTGGTGTTGCACCTGCTTATTTCCCACTTGGAGCCGCTGCCGACGCCACTGCTCCCTGCCTCAGCGCAGCTGACCTTTGCGTGGCACGCAAGAAGGGTCTGCGATTCCGACGATCGGGAACGGGCACAGTGACGGGTCGCTACACAAACGACCCGGCCCACGGGTCAAGGGCGCGTCGTCAACTTCTCGCAGACCTCCGTCGCCATCGCTGGAGCGGCGGAATGCCACGTGCCCCAGCACAGAACGCATCGACGTGTTCGACCAACTCATGGACCAGCCCGTCGCACAGCGCCACGTTGCGCTTCCCTGAGGTTTGGCCATAAATAGTTCAGGGCACCCCCCCGCCGGAGGGCCGCCTCTGTGCGTGCATAGGCATGGGAATCGTTCAGTCTTTGTGGGCGTCCACTCAGGCGGACCCAAAGCCCATGCGCGTCGTGAACGGGTAGCTGACCGTGTTCTAGATCATCATGATCCCGTCTCGATTGTCACTGGCGGGATGTCGTCGGTGCAATACGTGTCTGGGCTATCGCACTCAGTACTTGTTGCTGGGCCTTGGTCGGCATGGCAAGCTGCGCGTGGGACGTCGAACATCAGACGGAGGCTGCGGAGCTCAAAGCGACTCCCCTCGAAGACCGCGTCGTTGACAAGATCCTGGCCGACACAAACGTCGATGCGACGAGTAGCAGCGTTTCGTGACCACGCAAGAGAACGAACACGCCGAGCGCAGCCTGCGCCGTGAACACGTCATTGACCTGGCGGCCATCGTCGGTGTGGTGTTCTTGCTGATTGTCGTGGTGCGTATGACAGCCCAGACAACCCACACGATTGCATTGCTCGCACTTGCGGTCGTGTTGGCGTACCTTACGTTGCCGTTGCGCGAAGTCATCAGCAGGCGAGTCGGGCACGGCGTCGCCGCGATCACGGTGCCCCTCATCACGTTGGCGATCATCGCCGGCGTCGCCTTGGCGGTGACGAACGACATCACGAGTCAAGCTGCACGCCTCGCCTCGATGCTCGACACAGCGATCGCCGGTTTGCAGCCCGGCAGCTTCCCGGCCCGCATCGCCCGAGGGATCAACGCGCAAAAGGCGATCCACGATGCGCTGTCGCGCACCGGCACGACCGTGGTTGCCGGGCAGACCAGCTACGGCGGGCTGAGCGCTTCAGCAAGCGATCTCCTAGTCGTCATCGTGCTCAGCGCGTTCCTGCAAGGGACCGGATCAGCGGTCGTCGATCGAGTTGTGTCGTTGTGGCCCAAGGTGCGTCGCAAAGCAGTGCGCGACCGTGGGCAGTGATCGACGCCAAGGCCGGCGCCACCTACAGGGGTGCAGTGCTGCTCGCGTTCGGAGTCGGATCGGCCGTAGCGACCGCGTGCTGGCTGATGGACATCCCTGGCGGCCTGATCCTCGGCGCATGGGCCGGCCTGTGGGCGCCCGTCGCCGCCATTGGGGTGACTATCGGGTTTGTTCCAATCGTCTGCGTCGCCTTTGCGCAGACGCGAGTCACCCCAGCGCTGGCAATCCCCGTTGCCGTGGTGATCGCAGCCTGCTCGTCGTTGGCCCGTCGACTGGTACAGAAGCGAGCGGCGACGCAGCCAGGCCCAGCCACCTGGGTGCTGGGTTATGCGATCGGCTACGCCGTCGCCGGCACGCCCGGATTCCTCGTCGCCTTCGCAGCAGTCTCGTTCGCCTCGTCGTTCCTGAACACGCCTATCGACAGCGACGCCGCCGAGCCCGTCACGATCGATCGTTCGCCGTTGTTCGGCATCGACGGGAACGAGGAGTGGTGGCGCTCGGTCCTCACCCGTCGAGGCATCGGCGTGATGGTGGTGACGTGCACACTCGCCACCATCGCGTGGACGCTCTTGCGCAGCCTTGGCGTGTTCAGCGCCTGGCTATTCATCAGCATGCTCCTCGGGTCGGCTTCGATCGGCCTGTGGCGATGATCCTGCGGCGCGCACCGCGGACACCGCGTTCCGTGGCAGCAGCTTTCGTCGTGGCCGTCTTGCTGGGCTTCGTGGCAGGTGTGGTGGTGTTGGGCGCGCAGGGCGGGGCGAAGAACAATGTGTCGCTCAGTGAGGCGCTGCCACGAGCCGTGACCCGCTTCGAGCAGGCTCCGCTGATCGGCCCCGTCTTGCGCGACCACGACGCGGCGACATGGGCGAAGGAGAAGCTCGACGAGCTGCCGAACCTGCTCTCGAAAGGACGCAATAGCGCAACGCTGATCCCTTCGATCGGTGCCCGTTTCGGCGACTTGTTCTGGACACTGGCACTCACGGTTGCCCTCCTCATCGACGGCCCGCGATTCATCGCCGAGCTCCGGAAGCTCCTGCTGGTCCGCTACCGCCGACAATTCGGCACGTTCGTGTCCATTTCCCACGAAGCAGTCGGCGGCTACCTCGCTGGCGCCACGATCATCGCTGCGCTCGACGCGCTCGTCGTGCTCGTCACGGCACTGGCGCTGCAGGTGCCGCTGGCCCCCGCGCTCGCCGGATGGGCGTTCCTCACCAACTTCCTGCCGCAGATCGGAGGCCTGCTAGGTGGCGCACCGCTCGTGCTCCTCGCGTTCACTGTCGGGCCGGTTCAGGCCGCCATAGCCGGTGCCGTGTTCGTGATTTACCAGTTCCTCGAAAACCACATCATCGGGCCCAGGATCATCAGCCGAGCGGTCGACATCTCACCGGTAGCATCTCTGCTGGCCGCCCTTATCGGCGCCGCCGCCGCTGGCGTTCTCGGTGCGCTCCTACTCACCCCAATAGTCGGCGTCTACAAGGTCGTCCGCGAACTCGCCGATCGAGGCGAGATCCCCGGTCAACAGGTGCTCCTCCGCCAGTCTTCCCCGGACAGCGCAACCTTTAGATAATCGGCCGTTCATCCCCCCGTCGAGTCGTGATCACCGCCCTTTAACGGCTTGGTCGGCGGGCCCATTCTGCGAGACGTCGTTTCTTTCATTCACGGCCATCTCACGCACCGTCAGGACGTCGCCTGCTGGAGTCGGGTCGGTGGACGGCTCATAGTTATTCAAAGGGCGGCGCTCCAATTTGGGGTGTCGAGATGGTGGTTGGATCGCTCGTTACCCGTCCTCAGAGGGCGTGAACCGGGCCGCCGAGGAGCGTCTCCAACCAACCCCAGCGACGACGCAAAAAAAGTTGCATTCCCGCGCAACGCGCAAATTACATGCTCGTTTCCGATCGCCGCCGGCCGTCCCAGTGACTTCATCCTGGGGCACCTAGTCCTCCAGAACAGACGAGGGTCGGACCACCGAGTACGGCATGGCCGGGTCACGATCTCGGCGTGGCCCGAGCGAGCAAACTCGGTTTGGTCGTTCGATGTCGGGTAGCGGATCACCATGCCCACATCAGAAAACCGACAGCGCTCAAATGAACGACGTAGCGGCAGCATCCCCCCGAATCCAACGGCGACCGCAGTTCGGCGTCGAACCGGTGTCGCCGAGAATCTCCCGCGGCTGCCCTGTTGGCCGGCCTGTCGCAACCGAGAAGCACTGCTTCCATCGGTGCGTGAGCGTGATCGCCGCCTCGCCGGTTCCCATCACTTCGGTGGTGCTCCACCGGTTGCAATGCACAGGCGCAGGATTCGCTCTCGCCGGAGGAACAGCTTTCGCTGTTCCCGCTCTCGCCTTTGTGTATCGGACGGTGTTTCCTGAGGCCGATACGGTGACCTTCTTCCGCTCACCGGCCGGTCGGGTTTCCGTGATCCGGCCTGCGCGCTCGATGCAATAAGCGCGCAGACCGCTGTTGCTCCTATGACGAGGGTGGTGCGCCGGGTTTGCATCGGCTTCTCCCTTCGACGTCGTTGAACCGCTCCGTGGCGGTCACGACCCACTTCCCGTCGAGTCGGACGAGCGTCACCCGAATGTCATCGACGTCCGGCTCGGTAGTCCCCGCAACGACGTCACCAGTCGCCTTCTGCCGGAGAACACGCCGACACTTCGACAATCCCGCAACGTTGCGGTCGTATCGCCGACAGCTTCGATCGTTGGTCCGCTGACTATGTCCTTGCGAGTTCCGTCCCAGTAGACGCCGTCCTTCGCATCGAGGCGACGGATCTCGAGCATCCGCGCCAGTCATGCCCAACGGGAGAAGCGTCGACGCCTTCTCAGGGTTTCGCGCAGCGGCCACATCCGCCGTGAGGTACGCCTCGTAGCCGGCCCGGACAAGCGTGCTTGGCGCAAGGGCTGTGGAGGTGACCTTCGTCGTCGGCGCAGTCTTCTTGATCGTCGTCGTAGTGCGCGGTGGAACGGTTCGCTTCGCGACACGTCTCGCCTTCGTCGTCGGCGTTCGCTTCGTTGTTACGGCATCCGACGGCTGGGCGCAGGCTGCGAGAGCTACCGCAACACTCAGCGCAATGGCGGGCCCGAGGCGGGATGGGACGATCTTCAGCATGGCGGCCTCCGAGTTCGATTAACCGTTTGAGCATGCCGCTCAGATATGACCAAAAGTGCAGATCCACGCGCGCACAGCAATACGGCCGCTCCGCAAAAGAGCAGCCAAGTGAAACCAGCGGCTATCGCAGCGCTGTCCACCCGTCCCTCCGCCGTGTCCGGACGCACGACACCGCAGGGCGAGCTGTGCGCCCCCGGTCCTGACGTACGTCCTCTTGAAATACCATTTCCAAACTCTATGTGGTCATATTCACATCTGAAAAGGGATTCAACCACTATTTGTGGCGACATAGTTGGTAAGCCCCACGATTGCCTCATATAGGAGTATCCGCCGCAACGTCATCCCAAGGCGAACCTCACGGTCGGCGCAGCCCCTACGAGACGCTTCACCGACATCTGGATGGCCCGCCACCCCGTGGCACTTTGCAGTGGAAGGTCGACCTCGGCGTCGGCTTCGAAACTCGGAGCGGGTTCCCGTCAGTTCCCGGCATGGCGATCGCCCCTACTTCTTGATGATCTTGGCCACGAAGTAGAGCAGGAACAACACCACAACGAATCGAGCGTTTGTCGCAGTAACCACTGGGGTAACCGACCCGCACCTGATTCATCACCTTCACGAAGAGGAACCCTGCCCATGGATGCCATTGCACTGCTCAAAGCTGATCATAAAGCGGTTGAGGAGAAATTTACGATGTTCGGCACGCTCGGCAGCCGGGCGTTCAAGGCCAAGGCCAAGATCGTCACCGACGTGATCACTGCACTCATCAAGCACGCCGCCATCGAAGAAGCGGTGTTCTACCCTGAAGCACGCCAACGCCTTCAAGATTCGGGTTATCTGGTGCTCGAAGCACTCGAAGAGCATCACATCGTCAAATGGACGCTGTCCGAACTCGATCACATGTCTCCCACTGACGAGCGTTTCGACGCAAAATTCACCGTCCTCATGGAAATAGTCCGCCATCACGTACGTGAGGAGGAAAAGGTGCTGTTCCCCGCTGTACGCAAAGCGTTCTCAAAACAGGAGCTTGATCAGATGGGAGATCAACTTCATGCTGCAAAGGCGTCTGCGCCCACCCACCCGCATCCGCGTTCTCCAGACGAGCCACCATTCAACGCCATTGCGGCGGTCGTGGCCAAACCATTTGATGCGATGCGCGACGCAGGCGAGGCCATCGTGAAGCAGGTCCGCCGAGCAAGCATGCAAAGCTGACTACAGGGCAAAAAGAAAACCACGCCCTTCACGAGTAGGAGGCGCCCGCCCTGCTCGTCTGTAAGCGGATCCTGGCTGGACGAAGTGTACGAGTTCAGCCTCGGAAAAGCTGCGTCCACGCGCCGCCTCCTCCTCGAAACGAATTTCTCCCATGGCGGTGTGCAGCGTGTCCACGGCCAACATCACATCAATGGCGTTGTGCGGTTCAAACGGCAGCGCTCAGGTGGCCCTCGAGGCCGTGAGCGCACCATACAAATCGCCGCCCCCCGGTAAGTCACCGACGTTGGTCAACAGCCCGAACATCCGTCGAAGCGACAACGGCAGGTTGGCCCAGTCACCGCCTCTGCTCACGTGTCGACGACCACCAACATCCTCAACCAACTTCGCACCATCATCCTCCACCTGAGGATATCACCGGCCCGCCCACGAGCGACCTAGCCGACGAAAACCCCACTAACACCCCGCTGCCCATGGAACCAAACACACTCCGCCCATCACGCAACACTATGCGCGCATACCACCACGCCGCAGCGACGGCCAATGGGCAATAGTTTTGTTCATTGAATGGCGGCAGCGGGCCATGCCAGCGTGGTCATCGATCGCCTTGGATACGACTTGTCAACGGCAGGCCTGACGGCAACGGATCGTGTCTGGGCGGACAAGCAGAGATCGCCAACCAAATCGTCGATAGCCTCCACTCGGGCAAATACACAATCACCGGGCACTCGTCGGGCCCCCGGTTCTCTCAAGTGGTGCTTGGCGGTTACTCCGTCGGCGGCTCACTCAGCGAACTCATCGCCATTTCGTTCGGGAACGTAGACAGGCTTATCGTCGCGTCATACTCCGACACAATCCTGTCAGACGCACCCAAAGCGCCAGCAGAAGCTAGCGCACCGAAGGAGGCGCTTTTCCCGGCGCCTACGCTCCCGTCGCTCCGACTGTTGGAGCCTTCCGCAGCGGCTTCTTCCTCAGCGAAGCACCAAACAATACTGTACCGTGACCAACAGCGAACCTTGAATTCGCGCGGTGACACGGCCCACATTCTCTGCAGCAGCAAGCAATGCCCCAACCTCGCTTCCGCCAAGGTTCCCGTGCTCGTGATCTTCGGCAAACCAAACGCGCTATTCCCCTCGCCTGCGGGCCGCACCCAGCAAGCAGCGTTCACTGGATCCAAAACGCACGCCTCGTCCAACGGACACCATCAAGTCACGCTGTGACTATAAAAGCTGCTGCGCCTGATTTCGCCAAACAGGTATCGGCATTGGTCACAGCCGACAACCCCGGTCTCGATAACGCTAAAAGATAAGCATGTGGCACCTCATTGATCAGGTCTCGGTGAGGTGCCACGTCGGCTCGCTGCAAACATCGTGAATAATCGACAGCCGTAAATCAGCCCGTTGTCGGCAGCATGTCAGTGAAGCGCTGCAGAACGCCATGCGCCACTGATGTAGTCCGTTGCTGCTCACCCATCACCGCATTGGCGACCACGATGGCACCGGTCAGAGCCGGAATAACCCACTGCAGCGTCCTCATCTGACGCTGCGCAGCAGTATCACCAGAGTTCTGGGACGGGTCGCCGTACGACGAGGTATGGGACGTGGCTGCGTCGGTAGCACTGTCCAATACGGGCATGTCCCGGAGTCTGTTGAAGTAGTTCGGTGGTGATCCCTCCTCGGGCCCTGCCCGTGGCAGGGTTCGAGGGTCCTCCAAGACGCTCAACCCAGAGAAGGGATCACCATGAAGAAGAAGGTACCTGTCGTTCGCGTCGCTTCGCACGATGTCGCCGCCCAGCTCCCGCAGACAGCCGAGATCGCGTTGGCCGGGATCGCCGAGACGATGCGCGAAGGACTGCTGGCGTTCACCACCGCCGCCGGCCTGGCAGTGTTCCGGGCGCTGCTCGATGAGGAGCTCACTGCGTTGATCGGTCCCAAGCATGCCAAGCAGCCCGATCGGGTGGGGAACTGGCATGGCACGACACCGGGTCAGGTCGTGCTCGGTGGCCGTAAGGTCACCGTGGAACGGCCCCGGGGGCGGTTCATGGACGGTGCCGGTGAGATCGGCTCGGCGACGTGGGACGCGTTCGCCGCTGATGACCTCCTTGCTCAGGTCGTGGTGGAACGGATGCTGGCCGGGGTGGCCACCCGCCGCCACGTCGACGTCGCCGAACCGATCGGCCACACGCTGAAAGCACGGTCGACGTCGAAGTCCGCGGTGTCGCGACGCTTCGTCAAGGCCACCGAGACAGCCATGGCCGAGCTCCTCGCCCGTGACCTGTCCGGGCTCGATGTCGCCGTGTTGATGATCGACGGCGTGCACTTCGCCGACGAGTGTCTCGTCGTGGCGTTGGCCATCACCGCGGACGGCACCAAGCACCCGGTCGGACTGGCCCATGGCGACACCGAGAACAGCGCCGTCGTGAAGTCGGTACTGACCGATCTCGTCGCCCGAGGCCTGAACACCGACGCCGGCCTACTGGTCGTGCTCGACGGGACCAAAGCGTTGCGTAAGGCCATCAACTCAGTGTTCGGCGCCAACGCCCTGGTCCAGCGCTGCACCTTGCACAAGCGCCGCAACGTGACCGACCACCTCCCCAAGACCAAGCGCGCCACGATCGACCGGCGCCTCGCCGCAGCGTTCTGCGACGTCGACCCAACGGCCGGGCTACGCAAGGCGACCCTGCTCGCCAAAGAGCTCGACCTGGCCTACCCCGACGCCGCAGCGAGCCTGCGTGAAGGACTCGACGAGATGTTCACCGTCGCCCGACTCGGGGCCGGCCCCACCCTTCGCCGGTCACTGTCGACGACGAACCCGATCGAATCGATGATCTCCATCGCCCGCACCACCACCGCTCACGTCAAGAACTGGCGTGACGGCACCAAGCGCAAGCGGTGGGCCGCTGTCGGCATGCTCGAAGCCGAACGGACCTTCCGTCGGCTCAAGGGCCACCGCGAACTCGCCGGCTTGACCGAGAAGAGCCGCGGTGTGTTCTACCGGCGTTCGCGGGCCTGCCTGCACTTCCACGCCGACGGCGAAGA
>JANYHQ010000014.1 GCA_025358985.1 Acidimicrobiales bacterium | reverse complement strand
ACCAAACCCACCTTGCCGATGAAGTAGCTCAGTGGTGGCATGGGTGTGCCCGCCAGCCGCTTGAGTCGGCCCTCGTCGCGTTCATTGGCGATGCCAACACCGAGGTTCATGAACGTCACGCTGGCCACACCGCTGGCGATGATGCCCGCCACCAACACTTGGGAGTACTCGATGTTGGTGCCATCGACCTTTCCGCTGAAAATCATGCCGAATAACGTGAGGATCATCAGCGGAAACAAGAAGGTGAAGAACACGGCGTCCTTTCTCCGGAAGAACAACTTGATGTCAAGCCGTGCTTGAGCCATTCCGATGCTCAGCGCGCTGGGCATTGTGAGGTTGGTGGAGTTCGTGAGGGTACTCATGGTTGTACTCCGATCATCGTGAGGTAAATGTCTTCCAGAGATGGGCGGCTCACGCGCAGTCCGTTGACCTCGGCGCCGCCCAGACGGTGGCAGAGACTGGCTATGAAGGCGGTGGGTGTATCGGTGGAGGCTTCGTGATGTTCGCCGGCTTCGGTCCATTGCACCTTGGTCTTGGCCGTGTTGCGTCCGCCGAGCTTGTCCGGGGTGCTGATCTCGATCATCTGACCGTTGGCGATGACCCCCACCCGGTCCGCCAGTACCTCGGCCTCGTCGAGATAGTGGGTGGTGAGCACGATGGTGGTGCCGTCTTGGCGGAGTGCTTTGATGAGCGTCCAGAACTGGCGACGGGCCTCGGGATCGAATCCGGTGGTGGGCTCATCGAGGAAGAGCAGTTCTGGGCGACCCACGATGCCGAGTGCCACATCGAGGCGGCGTTGTTGGCCGCCCGACAGCTTGGCGGCTTTGTCACCGCGCTTGTCATCAAGTCCCACCAGGCTGATGACTTCGTCGGGATCTCGGGGGTTGGCGTAATACCGAGCAAACTGGTGAACGGCCTCGGTCACCGACAGTTCGTCATTGGTCTTGGAAGACTGCAGCACCAGGCCAATGCGATTTCGCCACGCCCGATTGGCATGTTGAGGGTCCATACCCAACACCGATACGGAGCCGGCGCTGCGCTTGCGGTATCCCTCCAGAATTTCCACGGTGGTGGTTTTGCCGGCGCCGTTTGGGCCGAGCAAGGCAAAGATCTCGCCCTGGTGGACCTGGAGATCGATACCGTTGACGGCTGTGCGGGTGCCGTACTGCTTGTGCAGTCCCCGGACATCAATAACGGGTGAGGTGGTCATGGGTGAACACGATGACTGGATTATGCGTCGTTGTCATCGACCGGGGCACCGCTTCGGGGGTCAACCGATCGGTTGACCCTTCATGTGGCCCGGGCGGGGTGGGGTGCCAACCACGACAAGAACGGGTGTGAACAAGATTCTGGTTTGGGAAGATCCCCAAATGGGCAACTTTCCCGAACAAGAACGACCAAGTAACCCGTACTTGTCGCGGGAGGGGGCCGTCGCTGTCTGAGTTAACGAAGTGGAAACAGATCCGAAACTGGGGTACGGGGGATCACCCAGTAGAACAACGGGGGTGAATCTGGAGCTCCACGAACCTGCGCGGAATGGGGTGGGAGACGGTTCGTGGAGTTGGAGCACCTACGACAGTCCGGGCTGTTGGGACGAAATGGTGGCCAATGGCAAACCCCGGGATGAGTGTGCTGGGGTGTCGTCCTACCTGGAGTCATTGACCATGGCCGAATTGGGTGATCGTCAACGCGCTGCCGACTTGGCCATTGAAGCTATGGGCATCACGTTCACCGTGTACTCCGACGATGGCGGCATCGACAGAGCGTGGCCCTTCGACGTCATCCCCCGCATCATCTCCACCCAGGAGTGGAACACCATCTCCGATGGATTGGTACAGCGTCTCAATGCCCTCAACTTGTTCATCGATGACCTGTACGGCGCCCAAAAGGTGATCAAGGACGGGCTGTTTCCCGCTGAGCTGCTGGCCAACTCGGTGAACTTCCGTAGTCAGTGCATGGGCATGAAACCCAAGTTCGGCACCTGGGCCCATATCTGCGGCAGTGACCTGGTACGGGGTGGCGACGGCACCATGTATGTGTTGGAAGACAATCTGCGGGTGCCATCGGGTGTGTCGTACATGCTGCAAAACCGCCAGGTGACCAAGCGTGTGTTTGCCGACTTGTTTCACGAGATCGACATCCATCCAGTTGACATGTATCCACTCAAGCTGCTCGACCTGCTCAACTCCTTGTCACCCCGCCAAGGCATCGTGCCCACCGTGGCTGTACTTACCCCCGGCGTGTACAACTCGGCCTACTTTGAACATGCATACCTGGCCCAGCAGATGGGTGTGCAGTTGGTGGAGGGCAGCGATTTGGTGGTGGACACCGACGACTGCGTCTACGTCCATACCATCGGTGGTCTGGAGCGGGTTGATGTGCTGTATCGGCGGGTGGACGATTTGTTCCTTGATCCCGAGGTGTTCCGGGCCGACTCAACGCTGGGGGTACCTGGGTTGATGCGGGCGTGGCGGGCCGGCAACGTGGCCCTGGCCAATGCCCCCGGAGCGGGAGTGGCCGACGACAAGGTGGTGTACTCCTACGTGCCTGCGCTCATCCAGTATTACCTGGGGGAAGAGCCCAAGATCGAGAACGTGCCGACGTTCTTGTGCCTCAACGACACCCATCGCCAGCATGTGTTGTCCAACCTCGGCGAGTTCGTGGTGAAACCGGCCAATGAATCCGGGGGGACCGGGGTGTTCGTGGGCAACAAGTCCACTGCAGCCGAGGCCGATGATCTGCGCCGCCAAGTGGAGGCCGACCCCCGCAACTGGATCGCCCAACCCATTGTGAACCTGTCCACCGCCCCCACCCTCATCGACGGCAAATTGGCGCCCCGGCACCTAGATCTTCGCCCGTTCATCCTGTCCGGCCACCAGTCCTACGTCACCCAGGGCGGCCTCACCCGAGTGGCGCTGCGCGAAGGGTCGTTGGTGGTCAACAGTTCCCAGGGCGGCGGCAGCAAAGACACGTGGATCGTGGATGCGTCGCGACCCCACCCTTTTGATGCGACAAACTCAGCCTGATGCCAAAGGAGACTTCTGTGTTGCTGTCACGTGTAGCTGAGGCCGTCTATTGGTCTGGGCGGTATCTGGAGCGAACCGAGGCCACTGCGCGCTTGGTAAAGGTTCATACGGAGCTGTTCTTGGATCTGCCACGTGCGGCGGGGCTCACGTGGACGCCGTTGCTGGCCGTCACCGGGAGTAAGGCCAGTTTTGATGAGCACTACGACGAGGTCACCGAGGAGAACATCATCCGGTTCCTCACCGTTGATGCCAACGGGCAGGACTCGATTCTGGCGTCGCTCACGGCGGCCCGAAACAACTTCAGGGTTACCCGCAATGTGTTGCCGGCGGCGGCGTGGGAACAATTGAACCAGCTGTATCTGTGGATGGCCCAATCCCGTGGGCAGGCTGTGGACCGCCGTACCCGGCTGGCGTGGATGGACCGGGTGATCCGGGATTGTCAATTGATGCGCGGCCTGCTGGCTGGCACCATGAGCCACGATGCGGCGTATTCGTTTCTGGAAGTGGGAAGTCTGTTGGAACGCGCCGATATGACGTCACGCGTGCTCGATGTGCAGGCCGGCGTACTCACCGGCGGCCACGGCCACGTTGGCGATTCATCCACGTCAACCTATGGCGACGTCACATGGATGGCGGTGTTGCGCTCCCTCAGCGCCCAGCAGATGTTCCGCCGTTCGGTGCGTACCGGCATATCCGGTCCTGAAGCGTTGCGGTTCCTTCTGCGTGACGCTCAATTCCCAAGATCTGTGGAGCATTGTCTCACCGGGGTGTCGCGGGCGCTCATGGAATTGCCCCGATACGAGTTGGCCATGGCCGGGTGCGCCCACGTGCAGCAGCTACTCGAAGACGCAGACGTGAGCGCGCTGGTTGCTGAAGGATTGCACGAGTACGTCGATGCGTTACAGGTTGGCATCGCCTCGCTCCACGACGCTCTCACCGAGACCTACTTTGTGCCGGCCACCACGTCCGACGGGGCCATGCTGGCATCAGCATGAGCTACGACGGAGGAGTTGGGAGTGCGGGCGAGCATCGAAGCGCAGCGGAGAAGCACAGCCCCGTGAAAACAGCATGAGTATTCACGTTGCCATCGAGCATCGGACCACGTACCGCTTCGATCGGCCGGTGCGGTTGTCCCCCCATGTGGTGCGTCTGCGCCCGGCTCCGCACAGCCGCACACCCATCCTCTCTTATTCGCTGAAGGTCACCCCCCACGACCATTTCGTTAACTGGCAGCAGGACCCGTTCGGCAACTACCTGGCCCGGTTCGTATTCGATGCGCCCACCACAGAACTGGAGGTGGTGGTGGATCTCGTGGCCGATATGACGGTCATCAACCCGTTCGATTTCTTCATCGACGACGAGGCCAAGACCTATCCGTTCACTTACGATCCGGCTACCGCTCGCGACCTGGGACCGTATTTGGTGATGGATGCGCACAGCCCGGCCCTCGACGCCTGGATGAAGCAGTTTCCACCGGCCCCCCCGGAAGGCACCGTGGTGGTGGATTTCCTGGTGGACATCAACCAACGTGTACATAGCGAAGTCGCCTATTCAATTCGTATGGAGCCTGGCGTGCAGTCACCCGACGAAACCTTGGAGAAGCGCCTGGGTTCGTGTCGTGACAGCGCTTGGTTGCTGGTGCAGGTACTACGCCGTAAGGGTTTGGCAGCGCGCTTCGTTTCGGGCTACCTGGTGCAGTTGACGGCCGATGTAGCGGCACTGGACGGGCCCAGCGGTCCCAGTGCGGACTTCACCGACCTTCATGCGTGGGCGGAGGTGTATGTGCCGGGCGCCGGGTGGATCGGGCTCGATGCCACGTCCGGTCTGTTCGCCGGCGAAGGTCATATCCCCCTCGCCTGTACTCCCGAGCCATCCTCAGCGGCCGCCATCACGGGCATGGTGGAGACGTGCGAAACCACTTTGGAGTACAGCAATGTGGTGCGCCGTATCCATGAGGATCCGCGAGTCACTTTGCCCTACACCGAGCAGCAATGGTCGGCGGTTGATGCGCTCGGATGCCACGTTGACGGCGTATTGGTAGCAGGCGATGTGCGCCTCACCATGGGCGGCGAGCCCACGTTCGTCTCCGTCACCGACATGGAGTCCGAGGAATGGACCACGGCCGCTGACGGTCCAGCCAAACGGGCGGCAGCGGGGGAGATGGCCCGACGACTGGCCGCTCGGTACGCGCCGGGCGGTGTGCTCCACCACGGTCAGGGCAAGTGGTATCCGGGCGAAGCATTGCCACGGTGGCAGATCAGCGTGCTGTGGCGCAGTGACGGCCAACCTTTGTGGGGAGATCCAACACTTCTGGCCGACCCCGAACAGCCCGGACCGCACACCATCGCGGACGTACGCGCGCTTAGCAGCGCGCTGGCTACAGGTCTTGGTATCACCCCGGAGTTTGTACACGAGGTGTTCGAAGACCCCATCCACCGCTTGTGGAGTGAGGCCCGGCTACCGGTTGGCACTGCGCCCGCAGTGAACATCGACCCGCTCGCCGCAGCAGTGCCGGCTCCGAGTCGTAACTCCCTTGTGGCCCGACTGGATGCCGATCGCGGAGACCCGGTGGGCATGGTGATGCCGTTGCACCGCGTGTTGGGACCGGACGGAGGCTGGACAACCACCCACTGGACAGTGCGTCGTGGAGCACTGTTCCTGGTGCCCGGTGACTCACCCGTGGGCTTACGACTGCCGTTGGATTCGCTGATGTGGTCACCGCAACCGGTGGATCCGGATCGCTCCCCGTTTGATGGTCACCCGCCTCTCCCGCCCCATGGATTGCCGATGGGGGAAGGGGCCGCTGCGGCGCTGGTGTTCGACGTGGCGGACTGCCCGCCGACGGCGCTGTCGGTGGAGATGCGCAAGGGGCATTTGTACGTGTTCCTACCACCGCTGGTGGAGCTCGAAGCGGTGGTGGACCTGCTGCAGGTGGTAGAGCATGCCGCTCACTCGGTGGGCGTGTCGGTGGTGTTGGAGGGTTACGGGCCACCACGCGATCCTCGTTTGCGCCAAATAGTGGTGGCTCCTGACCCGGGGGTGTTGGAGATCAATGTCCAACCTGCGTCCTCATGGCCGGAACTGGTGGACATCACCACCACTGTCAATGAGTTTGCTCGCCTGGCTCATCTGGGTACGGAGACGTTCCAACTCGATGGGCGCCATAGTGGCACCGGAGGCGGTAACCACATCACGTTGGGCGCCATGAGTGCAGTGGACAGCCCCTTGTTGCGGCGCCCGGATCTCCTGCGCAGCATGCTCACCTTCTGGCAACACCATCCATCACTGTCGTATCTGTTCTCGGGGCGCTTCATTGGCCCCACCAGCCAAGCGCCACGGGTAGATGAGGCACGGGGAGAAAGCCTGTACGAGCTCGAGATTGCCTTCAGCGAACTGGAACGCCTTGGCCACGATCCATCGCCGTGGCTGGTGGATCGGTTGCTTCGGCACCTGTTGGTGGACGTCACCGGCAATACCCATCGCGCCGAGTTCTGTGTGGACAAACTCTTCAGCCCCGACAGCGAACGGGGTCGACTGGGATTACTTGAACTGCGTGGTTTCGAAATGCCACCACACGCGCAGATGGCGTTGGTGCAGTCGCTGCTGGTGCGCTGTTTGGTGGCTCGGTTCTGGCAGCAGCCCTACTCGGGTGCGTTGGTGCGGTGGGGCACCGAGCTCCACGACCGATTCTTGTTACCGCACTATGCGGCGGCCGACATCGGCGATGTGGTGCAAGACCTACGCGCGCATGGATTTGCCTTTGAATACGATTGGTTGGCGCCATTCATTGAGTTCCGCTATCCCCGCCTCGGCTCCATCGATGTGGCCGGCGTCCATCTCGAGTTGCGTGCCGCCATTGAACCGTGGAACGTGCTGGGTGAGGAAGTAACCGCTACCAGCACGGCTCGGTATGTTGATTCATCGGTGGAGCGACTGCAGGTGAAGGCCACCGGTCTCACCCACTCACGTCATGTGGTTACCTGCAACGGATGGCCAGTGCCGTTGCGCCCCACCAGTGAACCCGGGTCAGACGTGGGTGGAGTGCGTTACCGGGCATGGCAGCCACCGTCGGCATTGCATCCCACCATCGAGGTACATGCCCCGCTGGTGTTCGACCTCATTGATCTGTGGAGCGGTCGGTCGCTGGGTGGGTGCACGTACCACGTGTCGCACCCCGGTGGATTGGCGTACGAGAGCTTCCCGGTGAACGCCAACTCCGCCGAGGCCCGACGCCGGAGCCGGTTCGAATCCCACGGCCATAGCCCTGGCACCCTGAGTGAGGATCGACTGCAGACGTTGAGGAACGGGGGTGATCCCGCCATCATGGCGATGGGAGCCACCGGGCACGACTACCCTCGCACCCTGGATCTGCGACGAGTACCCCGACACTGACCTCAAAACGTTCCCTGCCATGACCGTCACCCACCCGCCCCAACTGCTCGCCCACTACCAGCCTCCGAGCGGGTCATTCGATGAACTCATCGACGCTGATGGTGGTGTGCGTCCGTCGTGGCAACAGGTAGGTGCGGCACTCGGCGATCTGGGTCATTCCGAACTGGTCCGTCGTCAAATCGAAGTGGACCGGTTGCTCGATGCCGACGGCGTCACCTACAACGCCTTCGGTGCGTCTGACCCCCGTGGACGGCGGTGGGCGCTCGATCCAGTCCCCGTGGTCATCGACAGCAACGAGTGGGCCAGCATCGAGCGTGGTGTCATCCAACGCGCCGAGTTGCTCTCACTGGTGTTGGCCGATCTCTACGGTCCCCGGGATCTGTTGCGTCGTCGCCTCCTGCCGGTGGAGGTGGTGCTTGGTCACCCCGGATTCCTGCGTCCCTGTCATCGCCCCGGCCCCAGTGGGGAGGGAGGCGCACCGGCGCCCCAACTCGTGACGTATGCGGTAGACGTGGCTCGCAGTGCAGCGGGTGAGTATGTGGCGCTGTCGGACCGCACCCAGGCCCCATCCGGTGCCGGATACGCGTTGGAAAACCGCCTCGTCATCAGCCGCGTGTTTCCCAGCATGTATCGCGATGCCCAAGTCCATCGTGTGGCCCCATTTTTTCGGGCATTGCGGTCGGCGCTACAACAGGCGGCGTATCAACGCTCCGATCCGCGCATCGTGGTGCTCACACCTGGGCCTTGGAGCGAAACTGCGTTTGAGCACGCCTACCTAGCGTCGTATATGGGATACCCGTTGGTGGAAGGCGGCGACCTCACCGTCAATGGTGGCCGAGTATGGATGCGCTCGCTTGGTCGGCTGGAGCCAGTTGACGTCATTCTGCGCCGGGTCGACGATTGGTACTGCGATCCACTGGAGTTGAAGAAGGACTCGCGCCTGGGGGTACCAGGCTTGGTGGATGCTGCCCGTCGTGGCGCCGTATCCATCGTGAATCCATTGGGCAGCGGCATCATCGAAAGCCCAGCAATGCTGGCCTTTCTTCCCCGGTTGGCGGAGCATCTGTTGGGACAGCCATTGCGGTTGGCGTCAGTGGAAACCTGGTGGTGCGGAGACCCGGTGAGCCGCCAGCATGTGCTTACCAGCCTGCCCCGATTGGTGGTGAAGCCGGTGGCTCGCGAGTCGGGTCGCAGCACCATTCTGGGATGGGAACTGAGCGCAGCCGACCTGGCTGAGTTACGGGCCCGTATCGAGACAAATCCCACCGCGTGGACCGCTCAAGTGGCCCTCACCATGGGCACTGCGCCCACCCTCAGTCTGGACGGGTTTGAAGCACGCCGGTGCGTGCTGCGGGCCTTTGCAGTGGCACGCGGCGATTCGTTTGCGGTGATGCCCGGAGGCCTCATGCGGGTGGCTGCCGATGCCGACAGCACCATGATCTCGAATCAGTCGGGGGCCCTCACCAAGGATGCATGGGTGCTGGCGTCGGAGCCGGAAAAGCTCACCGGGTTTTGGCTCAACAACGGTCCCACCATCGAAGCGGTGGATCCAGTGGGTTCGATGCCATCGAGAGCCGCAGAAAATCTGTTCTGGCTGGGCCGCTATGCCGAACGCAGTGAAACCCTGGTGCGCCTGCTGCGGGTAGTGGCCGATCGGCGCAATGATTTCAGCTCCGACGCCAACCCTGCCGGGTCGGCTTGTCTGGCCATATTGCTACGCGCGCTTACGTCAGTCACCACCACATTCCCGGGATTCCAGGATCCAGTCGAACTCGCTTCACCCGGCAATGAGATGTTCGATCTCATCGTCAACGAGTCACGGCGGGGTACGTTGGCTCATTCGGTACGGCGATTGTTGGATGCCGCCTACGCCGTGCGCGACCAATTGTCCAATGACACGTGGCTGGTGATCGGCAACCTAGATCGCGAGATCCTGGAGTTGAACAACCCCAACACCGAACAACGCACGGCCGTACAAGGAGCATTGAGTAGGGCCATGCAGAGCCTGTTGGCCCTGGCCGGCCTGGGGGCCGAGAGCATGGTGCGCGATCCTGGTTGGCACTTCATGGATGCAGGACGGCGCCTCGAACGGGCGATGCACCTCAGCGAGTTGTTGCGCGCCACACTGATGTCCACCAATGACCAGGCCACAGACTCTTTGGTCCTGGAATCATTGCTCACCAGTGCTGAAAGCATCATCACGTACCGGCGGCGATACCGCAGTCAGGCCCAAGTGGAAACGGTGTTGGATCTGTTGATGATGGACCGCGGCAATCCGAGATCGCTGTTGTTCCAGCTCGAACGTCTGCAGAGCGACGTGGCGGCGCTGCCCCGCGATACCAGCGATGCCCTGAATGCCGATCGTCTGTCCACAGAGGAGCGGTTGGTGTTGGAAACCGTCACCATGGTGCGCCTCGCTGATACCGCCGCGCTGGCACTCCCCAATGGTGAGGGACGCCGAGCACAGTTGGACACCCTGTTGCAGCGCATAGGGTCGATGCTGCGCCAGGCGTCGAATGCCCTTGACGCCACCCATTTCACGCATCAGATGCCCCAACGGTCGTTTCTCATGGCATCGGTAGAGGCGCTCGCCGAATCGAGGCAAGCCTGATATGGCCCTGCGGGTGGTGCACCGCACCGAATACCAGTACGAGTCGTCGGTGTCGGCCAGCTATGGCCAGTTGTACCAACGGCCTCGCGCCGCTGATGGACAGGTGGTGCTGTCGTGTCGGGTGGACATTGATCCCCAACCCGACTCCTATAGCGAGTTCGTGGACTTCTTTGGTAACAATGCCGCCAACTTCGCCGTTTCCAACGCCCATACCCGGCTCAGCGTCACCACCACCAGCGTGGTGGATGTTTCCGCCCGACAGCTTCCCGATCTCGACACTCCAGGTATCAGTTGGGATGACGTTGTCACCGCCTTGGCCACCAGTGACGATCTCGCCACGCTCGCTGCGCGACAATTTGTACTGCCATCACGGGCCGCCGAAGTCACGGACGCAGTACGCGCCTATGCGGCATCATCGTTTCGATCAGGGCGAGAACTGCTACACGCCGTGCAAGAGCTCACTACGCGTATCTACAACGACATGACCTACAAGTCCGGCATCACGTCGCTCGACACCACACCCGATGAACTGCTCAACGTACGCAAGGGCGTTTGTCAGGATTTTGCCCATCTGGAAATTGCTTGTCTGCGCAGTCTGGGGTTGGCGGCCCGCTACGTCAGTGGATATCTGGAGACGCTTCCTCCTCCCGGCCGGGCGAAACTGCGAGGTGCCGATGCGTCGCATGCGTGGGTGTCAGTGTTTGTACCGGCCACCGGTTGGGTGGATGTAGATCCCACCAACAACTGTTTTGTGGGTAGCCG
>JANYHQ010000005.1 GCA_025358985.1 Acidimicrobiales bacterium | reverse complement strand
ATCTGCACACCGGCCTGGTCACCATGTGTACGGGCGGCGGCATGGGTACTGCCACCATCATCGAGCGCATCTGAGCGGCGCAACGACGCATTCTGCGCCGGCGCGTTGGCGCGTTGGCGCGTCTAGGCGACATACAGGGGGCTGGAGGCCTTCACAAAGCGGGTCATCATCCGACACGTGGCCACCACCTCATCACCCGCGGCACGAGCCACCGTGTCGTACCAGAGCACTTCAGTTTTGGGGGAGTCACTCACCGCCACCACCACACCCGTGACGGCGTACCGCTCATCAAGCAGTACGGGTCCGTTGACGTAGCGGATTTCCACGGCCCCGAACATGCCCACCGAGGGCGGCAACCGGCGCGCCAATGCCTGTACGGGCTCCCAATGCAGCAACTGCGCAGTGGTCAACGGCGAGGCAATGGGTCCGCCCCAAGGTGTTGTGTGCGCATACCAATCCAGTGGCTCCGACACCAACCCCTGCTGCAAACGGATGGCCTGCTCCGCCCCCCGAGGCGCCAGTACACCGCCATCAAGCGCTTCGCCCACCACCACGCCGGCAAGTATGCGCAGTGCCGAGGGCTTCATGGGGCGAAGGTCTCGGGCGTACAGTGCCGATGGTTCCAGGGGGCTCCCCACTCCTGCCGTCCCCTGGCATACCCCGACACCTTCGGGCGTCTCCATCCACGCCTTCACCTGAACGTGGTCGCCGGCGGTTGGCCGTTCCAAGAATGCCACCACGGGCTCACCATCGGTGGTGGCATGGGTGAAGTACAACGAGAGGGAGCCGGTCTCAAACCAGGTGGGCCCGAACGCCTCCAGCAACAACGGCGCAAACTGATCCAGGTGGACGTCCCCGGCCACCGTGCCACCGCGGAATCCAATCTTCTGGGCGGTGGCGTCATCGTGGATGCTGCCCTCAGCGTCGATCGAGAGGTTGCGGCCGTGGCGTACCGGTCCGGAAATGACGTTGTTGTTGCTGTTCACGCGTTGGTCCCCCTATGAACGTCGTAGCTCACGAAACGGTTCTTCGGCATCGATCCCCACGTCTTTGGGAAGACCCAGTACCCGCTCCCCGATGATGTTGTGTTGGATCTCATCGCTGCCACCTGCTATGCGCGCTGATGGAATGGTGAGTGCGAAGTGCTGAACCGCTCCACCCCCCGGCGTGGATGCCCCGGTGAGCATGCCGCTGGCCCCCAGTACCGCAGTACCCAGGTCACGATCGCGTTGGAGTCCCTCGGTCCAGAACAGTTTGGCCAGTGACGGCTCGGGACCGGCGGCGCGTCCCGCCCGAGAGTTGGCGGCGCCCCGCTGTTGGGTGAAGCCGGCGATGCGCTGGCGGGTATAGGCCGCCGCCCCTTGCTGACGCACACTTGGATCGTGGGACCGACCGAGGTCGAGGGCCAGTTGGGCGAGCAACGCCAATTGACCGCCAGCATCGTCAGCCAATGTCACTGCCGTGGCCCGAGCATGTTCGATGAGCGCACCAACTTCTTGATCGAGCAACCCGACCTGTTCGCCCGCCGCAGGACGTACGCCGGACACCCCGTCGGCGGCGCTGAGCCCCGCACGCTCGTAGGCCAACGTCGCCAACGTCACTGCCCATCCGCCGTTGACGTCGGAGATCCGATCAGCGTCACTGACTCTGGCCTCGGTGAAGAACACCTCACTGAAATGGGACTTGGCATTCATCTGTTTGATGGGCCGGATATCGACACCCAGTTGTTGCATGTCGATGATGAAGTACGTGAGCCCGCGATGCTTGGGCTGATCAGCGTCGGTGCGCGCCACCAGCATTCCCCGTGCACTGTGCTGCGCACCCGACGTCCACACCTTTTGTCCGGTGATCACCCATTCATCGCCGTCGCGTACGGCACGGGTGGATACCGATGCCAGATCAGACCCGGCACCCGGCTCGGAGAACAGTTGGCACCATCCCTCGGTGCCATTCACCAACGGTGGCAGCAGCCGACGGCGTTGTTCGTCGTTGCCATGATGCAGCACCACCGGTCCACCCATGAGCGTACCGAGCCCGGTGGGAGCACCGATGGCCCCAGCGGCGGCAAAC
>JANYHQ010000736.1 GCA_025358985.1 Acidimicrobiales bacterium | reverse complement strand
GATTGTCGTTGTACGGCTGGGCCTTCACGGCACTGTTGCTGGGCCAACTCATGGGCATTGTGTTGGCCAGCGGTGACGCCGATGAGCATGGACCATTTCGCGCCTACGTGGCTGCGGTGGCGGCGTTCATCGTGGGACTGGCAGTGGGTAGCGCCGCTCCCACCATGGCCATTCTGGTGGGTAGCCGATTCGTTGCAGGGACCGGAGCGGGCGCACTCCTGCTGCTCAACTGGACGCTCATCGGACGCGTGTATCCGGAAGCGCTGCGCTCCAAGATGCTGGCGGCCGCCTCGTCAGCATGGGTGGTGCCCGGCCTGGTGGGACCGGCGGCGGCCGGGTGGGCGGCTGACCATCTCACATGGCGACTGGTGTTCGGGGCGGTGATTGCTCCGCTGATCTTGGCGGGATGGCTCCTGATTCCTGCGGCCCGCCGATTGGGACCACCTGAGCGCGTCGACGCCACCGTATCCACACATCAGCGATTCTTTGATGCCGACCGTGGAGCCCGATCGTGGGCGGCGTTGTACATCACCACCGGCGCCGCCCTGGCCCTCGGAGGACTGGGCAGTCATCGGCTCAGTGTGTTGGCCGGGTTGGTGATGGTCGGCGGCGCGTTGATGGTGGTGGGTGCACGCACCCTGTTCCCGGCCGGTACATGGAGAGCGGCCACAGGACTTCCCGCCGTGGTGGCCACGTATGCACTGCTGTTCGCTGCCTTCACCGGCATCGAATCGTTCCTGCCACTGGCACTGAATCAACTGCGTGGCACCACCTCCACCGAATCGGGACTCATTCTCACTTGTGGAACCACCACCTGGGCGTTGGGTTCGTGGATGCAGTCTCGGCAGCCACCCCGCTGGGCCACTGCCAATTGGCGAATGGGGGCAACGGCGGTACTGGCGGCGGGACTCGCATCAATGACGGCGCTCACGGTGGCCGGAGTTCCGGCATGGGTCACCTATGCCGGTTGGGCGGCAGGGTCGCTGGGTATGGGCCTGTCGTTTGCCTCGGTGAGTGAGGCCACATTTCGAATGGTGGGAGAGCATCAGGTTGGCCTAGCCAGCGGCGCCACCCAGTTGGCGGGAGCACTGCTGGCGGCGTTGGCCACGGGCGTAGGTGGTGCAATCCTCGACGCCAAACATTCCAGCGCCATAGGATTCCGGATTGGATTTCTACTCTGTGTGGGCCTGGCTGTGGCGGCACTGGCAGCCGGCCGGGCAGTACCGCCCATACCTGGCGGCACGCCGGTGGAGATGGCCGATAGCCCCGATTTGCATGGAAGGATAGATCTGTGATTTTCGATGGATTCACTCGTCAACTGCCCGATACCGACCCGTCCGAAACGCAGGAATGGCTGGACTCCCTCGATGCCATCGTCGAGACCCACGGCCGGGCTCGGGCCCAAGTCTTGGTGAACCGCCTGTTGGGGCGCGCCCGGGAGTTGCAGGTGGGCCTGCCGTCCATGGTGTCGTCGCCGTACATCAACACCATCGCCACCGAGCAGGAACCCTGGTTTCCCGGTGATGAAGACATGGAGCGCCGGTTGCGCGCCCTCATCCGATGGAACGCCATGGCCATGGTGGTACGGGCCAATCACAAGAGCGAAGGCATCGGCGGACATCTGGCGAGTTACGCGTCCAGTGCATCGTTGTTGGAGGTGGGCTTCAACCACTTCTTCCGGGGCAAGGACAACGGCGGCGCCGGCGACCAGATCTACTTCCAGGGTCACGCCTCACCCGGTGTGTATGCGCGGGCCTTCCTGGAGGGTCGCCTTAGCGAGCAGCAACTCGACAATTTCCGGATGGAAACCGGCGGTCAGGGCCTGTCGTCGTATCCCCATCCGCGGTTGATGCCGGACTTCTGGGAGTTCCCCACCGTGTCCATGGGGCTTGGTCCCATCAACGCCATCTATCAGGCTCGTTTCAACCGCTACCTGCTCAATCGTCGTCTCAGTGACACCTCACAGAGCCGGGTATGGGCGTTCCTGGGCGATGGTGAAACCGATGAGCCGGAATCACTTGGCGCATTGTCGCTGGCCGGACGCGAGCAACTCGACAATCTCATCTTCGTGGTCAACTGCAACCTGCAGCGCCTCGATGGCCCGGTGCGAGGCAACGGCAAGATCATCCAGGAACTCGAAACGGTGTTTCGCGGTGCCGGTTGGAACGTCATCAAGGTCATATGGGGCGGTAAATGGGATCAGCTCATCGCCAAGGACAAAGACGGCGTGTTGCTCAACAAGATGAACAACACGGTGGACGGCGAGTTCCAGAAGTATTCGGTGGAATCAGGTGCGTACATTCGCGATCACTTCTTTGGGCCGGACCCGCGTCTGCGCAAGATGGTGGAGCACCTGTCCGACGATGACCTACGCAACCTGCCTCGTGGTGGGCACGACTATCACAAGCTCTACGCCGCATATAAGGCCGCAGTGGAGCACAAGGGTCAGCCCACCGTGATCTTGGCCAAGACCATCAAGGGTTGGACGTTGGGGCCCGACGTAGAGGGTCGTAACTCAACGCATCAAATCAAGAAGCTTGGGCGCGAGGCCATGCTGTTGGTGCGCGAGCGGCTCCATCTGCAAGGCCTGGTGTCCGATGACATGTTCGAAGGCGACGACCCACCATATGTACGCTTAGCAGAGGGTTCACCCGAGCAGGAGTACCTCATGGGTCGCCGTCGCGCCCTTGACGGCTCGGTGCCCAAGCGCATCGTGAAGCCCAAGCCAATGGTGACTCCGGAGTTGGACGCGCCAGCATTCAGCGAGTTCGCCGGTGGCAGCCGTGGTGTGGCGGTGTCCACCACCATGGTGTTTGCCCGCATGATCCGCTCATTGCTACGCGACCCGGTCATTGGTCAGTTGGTGGTGCCCATCATCCCCGACGAGGCCCGCACCTTTGGTATGGACGGATTGTTCAAAGAAGTCAAGATCTATGCACCATTCGGTCAGAAGTACGAGCCGGTGGATGCCGATCTCATGCTCAGCTATCGCGAAGCGCAGAACGGTCAGATCCTGG
>JANYHQ010000722.1 GCA_025358985.1 Acidimicrobiales bacterium | reverse complement strand
TTCTTCCGTGACGCCTTCCCCAACCTGGTGAACCTGATGGACGAAGCGGTGGAGTTGGCCGGGTCATTGGACGAATCGCCTACCGACAACTTCGTACGGGCCCATGGCATTGACGATCCACGTGTGTACGGCCCCACGCCGGGTTCTTACGGGGTAGGTATTCTGCAGTTGTTGGAGCAGAAGAACTGGCGCTCTGACGATGATCTTGCTGCTGTGTACATCGCCTGGTCGGGGTTCTCCTATGGCCGTAAGGGGTTTGGGGTGCCGGCCGAAGACGCCATGCGCCGCCGCTTTGCCGCCATCGACATTGCGGTGAAGAACCAGGACAATCGAGAGCACGACATCTTCGACTCAGACGATTACCTGCAGGATCACGGCGGCATGGTGGCAACCATACGTTCGCTTACTGGTCGAGATCCCAAGGCATGGTTTGGCGACTCGGCCAACCCCGCCCGCCCGGTGGTGCGTTCCTTGGCCGAGGAGGCGGCGCGGGTGGTACGGACCCGGGTGGTGAACCCCAAGTGGATCGAGGCCATGCAACGCCACGGATACAAAGGTGCCTTCGAAATGTCGGCCACCGTTGACTATCTGTTCGGCTACGACGCCACTGCCCATGTGGTGGACGACTGGATGTACGAGCGGGTCACTGCCGCCTACGTGGGCGATGAGGGCGTGCGCAAGTTCTTCGAACAATCCAATCCTTGGGCGTTGCGATCCATCTCGGAACGATTGTTGGAGGCAGCCGAGCGGGGTATGTGGAACGCCACCGAAGAGTCGTTAGCCACGTTGCGCAGTGCGTTGCTCGAAGCCGAGGGGTGGGAGGAGTCGCGTTGAGCGACCTCTGTTTTTCGCAGGTGGTGGGCCAAGACGACGCCAAGTTGGCATTGCTGTTGGCCGCCGTACAGCCCCGTTTGGGTGGGGTGTTGTTGCGGGGGCAGAAGGGGTCGGCCAAGACCACGCTGGCCCGGGGACTGGCTGCCTTGTTGCCTCATGGTGCTCCCTTTGTGGAGCTGCCGTTGGGGGCCACTGAGGATCGCGTGTTGGGTTCTATCGACCTGGCGGCACTGTTACGAGACGCAACGGCTGGGTTTCGGCCCGGTCTGTTGGCAGCGGCTCACGGCGGAGTGCTCTACGTAGATGAGATCAACCTGTTGGCCGACCATCTCATCGATTCGCTGCTCGACGTAGCCGTGTCGGGTATCAACCGGGTGGAGCGCGATGGTGTGTCGCACAGTCACCCGGCCCGGTTCGTGCTCATTGGCTCCATGAACCCGGAAGAGGGAGAGTTGCGGCCGCAGTTGCTGGACCGGTTCGGTTTGGCCGTGGAGGTGACAGCTCCGTCTGATGCAGCGTTGCGAGTGGCGGTGGTACAACGCCAGTTGGTGGCCGAGTCTGTTTCCTCGGTGTTGTCGGTGGATGCTGAGGACGTCGAGTTGGGCCTCCGACTGGCTGCGGTCGGCGTGGCCGACGTGCCTCTCGACGTCATCACCCTGGCCGCTCACGTGGCACTGTCCGTTGGTGCTGAAGGTATGCGCGCAGATATCATGCTGTGCCGGGCGGCGGCGGCCCTGGCGGCGTGGGAGCAGCGGGTAATGGCCACGGTGGATGATCTGCGCCGGGTGGCCCCGTTCGTGTTGGCCCATCGGCGCCGGCGGATGCCCTTTGATCAGCCAGGCATGAGTGAGCCGGAGATCGATCAGGCATTTGAGGAGGCCACGGATCGGTCGCAAGCCGAATCTAACTCTTCGTCGCCTCCGTCGGGGTCGAGCGGTGATCGGGAGGAAGTCATTGCCCCCGACGCTTCGGTGGTCGGCACACCGTCGTTTCGGCTCACTGCGCCCCGTTCTACCCAGGAAGCGGCCGGCCATCGGTCGCTGGCATCAGGAACCCGGGGACGCTATATGCGAGATGCCACGTATACAGACGATGCGTCCTCTATTGCGGTGATGCCCACTGCCGTGGCGTTGGCTACACGTCGGGCAGTCGACCCGGGGGCAGTGATTGGCCGTGGGGACCTACGGGCCGCGGTGGCGGAGCAGCGCACCGGCAACCTGATCATTTTCGTGGTGGACACGTCCGGGTCCATGGGAGCCGAGCGGCGCATTGCCACCGCCAAATCGGCGGTGTTGGGATTGTTGTCTGATGCTTATCAGCGTCGTGACCGCGTGGCGTTGGTGTCGTTTCGAGGCGAGGCCGCCGAAGTGGTGCTGCGTCCTACCTCCTCGGTGGAGATCGCCCGGGCCCGCCTCACCGATTTACCTACCGGGGGCACCACACCGTTGGCCTCGGGGTTGAACCTGGCGCTGGAAGTGGCCTGCGGCAGTACCGGCGATCAACGCTTGGTGCCGCTGATGGTGCTCATCACCGATGGCCGGGCCACTCGTGGCGGTACCGATCCACTGGAGGAGGCCAACGCCGCCGCCGATCGCATTCGTGGGGCGGGGATCACGGCCATTGTGCTCGACGCCGAGCAGGGCACCCCCCGCCTGGGATTGGCCGGCGTAGTGGCGAGGCATCTGGGGGCAGAGTGCATCCCGCTCGATGCGGCCGTGGAGCAAACCGTACGCGCCGCAGTGGGAGCACGACGATGAGCGACAGTCGGCCGTGCACCACGGTGTTGGTATGTAGAGGGTGTTGCTGCGGCACGGATAAGCAGCCAGATATAGATCACGAAAAGCAGTTGGCGGTGTTGGAGGCAGCCGTGGATTCGCATCGACCATCGCGGTTTCGGGTCACCAACTGTTTGGGTCCGTGCGGTGAGGCCAACGTGGTGGCCATCCGTCATCGAGACATGGCCAACCGAGGCGCCCGACTCGGCACCACCTGGCTGGCCCGAGTCCTCGACGACGACGTCACGGTTGCCTTGGCGGACTGGATCACCGCCGGTGGTGTGCGTTCCGAAATGCCGGCGCTACTGAGTGCTCACGTCTTCGACCCCGTCGAGGGCACCGTGACCCCCGACAATGAGATGACCCTCGTCA
>JANYHQ010000703.1 GCA_025358985.1 Acidimicrobiales bacterium | reverse complement strand
CTCATGGTTGGGTGTCTGGTGCGTACATCGAGAGTGAACTCCAAAACGCTGAGCAACTGTCGGAGATCAGCCGAGCGGTGACCCCCTCGATACAAAGGTTGAACACGTGCCCAGACCTGGACTCTGGGCCCCTGGGCCCCGGTCCATTGAGCCGCCAATTCCGACATTTTGAGGGTGGATCCACGGAATACGATCCTAAGCCCGGCACTCGTGGTCCGGCGGATGAGCGGAATCACCAGATCGGACCCAGAGACTTTCGGCGGCGGAGTGCTGGCGGCAGCGGGCAGTCCGGCGGGTGAAAGGGTCAAGAGGCGAAGGCGCTTGCGTAGCGTTTCCCGCTACCAAATGGTTACCACCGTCACACTTCCGAGCAGTTCTGACGCGCTCCGTCGACAATTTGGCGAAAACAATGCTGACCAACCCCTTTTTTTTCACACACAGTCACTGCCATACTACGGGTGCTCTATGAATGCTTCTTCAGTAGGACAGGTGGCGATCAAGCACGTAGACCTGCCTTCTCCGTCATCGTTGGGGTTACTCAATCGGCCAGAGGACGCGCCCAGAGGAAGCCAACGACTTCGTGCATTCGGAGTGGCGGCAGACGCCACGGCTGTCTGTATTGCCGCCGTTGTTGCGTTCGCCACGCAACTTGGGTCGGTAGGCAACCTCTCGGCACGGACCCGCGTAGCGAGTGTTGCGCTGTTCGTGGTGGTCACCATTGGTTCAATCGCCGCCAACAAGCTGTACAAGGCCCGAGTGTGCAGCGTACGGGCCCTGGAAACCGCAACGCTCCTGCGCGCCAATGTCATTGCGTTGGTGGTCATGGCTGCCTTGCGCAACAAGTTGATGCCTGAACTCCGGGTCCGCCATCTCATGTGGGCCCAACTCATGGCCTTCGTCGGTGTGTTGATTGCCCGGTCGCTGTATCGCAAGGTCTTGGAAAGAGCCCGGCGTGCCGGTCGATTCATGCGTGCAGTGGTGGTGGTGGGCACAGGTGACGAGGGCTTCGAAATGCTCCGCCTCTTGCAGGACGAACCTGAACTTGGCTACGACGTACGCGGCGTGGTGGGTGACCGGGTCAGTTACGACCGATTGAACTTCACAGTGCCCTATCTGGGCAACACCGAGGCAGTGGTGGAAGCCGTGCAACGCGCTGGCGCAACCGGGGCCATTCTCGGGGTGTCAGCATTGGATTTCCGCGAATTGAATCGGGTGGTTCGAGCGCTGCTCACCGCTCGTATCCATGTACAGGTCTCTGGTGGCTTGGTGGGCATCGCGGCCGGGCGCCTGTGATCAAATCCCATCGGGCGCGAGGCTGCGTTCTATCTCGAACAGGTGTCCCTCACTGGGTGGCAATCGTCGGTGAAGCGAGTCATCGACATGTTGCTCGGGTCGATCCTCATCATCCCCGCACTTCCGCTGATGGGTATCTTGGCCCTCATCGTGCGCCGTACCGACGGCGGTCCGGCGTTGTTCAAGCAGCAACGGATTGGGCTTGACGGTCAGCCATTCACGATTTTGAAACTGCGAACCATGGTGGTGGATGCCGAAGATCGCCAGGCCGAACTCATGCGCCAGAACGAGCGCAACGGCCCATTGTTCAAGCTCGAACGCGATCCACGTCTTACGCGGGTCGGTCGGTTCATGGACGCCACGTCGCTCAACGAATTGCCTCAGCTCTTCAATGTGGTCCGCGGAGACATGAGTCTCGTTGGCCCCCGCCCCGCTCTGGCCCGTGAGGTGCGCGAGTTCGATCAACGACTGATGATGCGCCATCTGGTCCGACCCGGAATCACCGGGCTGTGGCAGGTCGAGTCTCGTGACTCCCCATCGTTCTCCGACTACGAGCGCTGCGACGTCTTCTACGTGGAGAACTGGTCGGTCCAACTCGACTTGGCCATCCTGTTGGAAACCGCTGGCACAGTGGTGGAGCGGGCGCTCAGCGTCATGCGGCGCAAGCCTTCGGCGGTAGTTGCGCCAACGAACTCATCGGATCCAGACAGCGCCGAACCCGCTCCGGACCGTGCCTTGCCAGATGCCGCCGTCGAAGTGCCCGGCCCGATTGACAGCAAGCCATGGGAATTGGCCACCACCGACTCCAGCTGAGAGCAGTTCCGGCAATGGTCTGAGTTCCGGCAATGGTCTGAGTTCCGGCAATGGTCTGAGTTCCGGCAATGGTCTGAGTTCCGGCAATGGTCTGAGTTCCGGCAATGGTCTGAGTTCCGGCAATGGTCTGAGTTCCG
>JANYHQ010000678.1 GCA_025358985.1 Acidimicrobiales bacterium | reverse complement strand
CTTCCACGGAGGCAGTGGCGCCGGTGACGACGATGTCGGTATCGGAACCCCAGTCCGTGACCGCGTGTGCGGCCTGATCGCGTTGGGCCGCCGCCAGCGAATTGAGGGCATCAACACCTGAATGGGCATGGGTGGCGCTCAACAGTCGCACCCGAACCGGCAGACGCTCATCCCCCACGGGGCCGATGATGCTGGCCACGCAGCACAACATCAGTTCGAACGATTCTGGGGTATGCGAACTGGCCCGGTCGTCGACCACCAGCGATGGGCGGGATTGACCGACCGGATGGGACAGTCGCACCATCAACCCCCTGCCTCGCGCTGAGGCCGTCCAATGAACCCGACGCAACTCGTCGCCCGCCACATACGCTCGGAGTCCGTCGAACTCCTCGTCGCCTCCCGGCCGCCAGCGCTGAGCGGCAACGGCGGTGTCGGACAGGGTGGCGGTGCCGTAGCCCGGAGCGAACCCGGCACGAGGGGCGCCAACTTGACGGGGCCACACATTGACGGACGTGGACGGTCCAACGGCGAGACGTCGTGACGCCAACCCCAGCGCATCTAAACGCCGAACTTCGAGTGGGCCCAGGCGCACCACCCCGCGTTGGGCCAGCGCCAGGGGAAACGAGCCACGCGATCGTTGGCCAGCACGTAACGGGGGCGCCCACACGTGGAGACGACGGCCATCGTCCACATGTTCGGTGAGCAGGAGAGTGCTGGTTCGGCGAGGGGCATGTATGGACAGCTCAACCGTGGCTACGCCCCCGGCCATCAACGAAACCGGGGTGACCCGGCGATGCAGTTCTGGCTGGGCCCCCGCAGGCCGCCACACCCACACCAGTGAGCACAACACCACCACCAAGATGGCGGCGCCCGAGGCGACCAACTCGGGTAACGACAGCAGCCATGCCGACACTGCGCAGGTGAGGCCACAGAGTGCGGCGGCCCAGCCTCTGGGCGTCAACATGATTGCTCATCCATGGCGTATGCGGCCCGTCCCGACCAGGGCGGGTCAGCCCCGTCGGCTTCCGGGCACCGCCACCGTACTGAGCACATCGGCCAATACATCAGCCGAGGACGCCCCTCCAGCAACCGGCAAGAGTCGGTGTCCGAGCACGGCGGGGGCCACGAAATGAAGGTCGTCAGGGGTGACGTAGTCACGGCCACGCATCGCCGCCCGGGCTCGGCCCAGACGGAGCCAGCCGAGCCCGGCCCGGGGTGATGCCCCCAACCGCAACTCGCCATGGGCCCGGGTGGAGCGCAACACATCCACCACATAACCCTGCAGCACCGGCGCAACATGAATGCGGGACACCGTATGGGTGATGGCGGCAATGTCAGCCAGTGTGGCCACCGGGCCTACCAAAGCCACCGCATCAGAGCGGGCGTGGCTGTCGAGCACTGCGATTTCGGCGGCTCGGTCCGGGTAGCCGAGGGCGGTCCTCACCAGGAATCGGTCCAGTTGGCTTTCGGGCAACGGATAGGTGCCCTCTTGCTCGAACGGGTTCTGGGTGGCCACCACCATGAACGGATGCGGGAGGGCATGGGTGGTGCCATCGACGGTGACTTGGCGCTCTTCCATTGCTTCGAGTAGCGCTGCTTGGACCTTGGGAGACGCCCGGTTCAGTTCGTCACACAGCACCACATTGGCAAATAGCGGACCCTGGCGGAACGAGAACCGGCCTGTGCTCTGCTCCAGCATGGTGACCCCGGTAAGGTCAGACGGCAGTAGGTCAGGGGTGAACTGCACACGGGATGTGTCACCGGCGATGGAGCGGGCCAGGGCCTTGGCCAGCAGTGTCTTGCCCACCCCCGGAACGTCTTCCACCAAGAGGTGGCCCTCGGCCGCCATACACAGCAACGTCAGCTCGATGGCCGTGTCCTTGCCGTGGAGCACTGTGGCGATATTGGCAGCAATGGCACCCAACGTCTCGGCCACGAAGGACGGGTCAACGGATGGTGCGCTCGAGCCGTTGGAGGCAGCCGCGCCGATGGTGGTGATGGCGGAGCGCGCCGACAGGGAATCGGTACTCATCGTGATGGAGCGTACCGGCATGTCAACGCCACCTCGGCCCGCTGGACCTGCCTCAGTGTGACTGCCTTAGTGTGAACTGAGGGGCGTTGGTACAGTTGTGG
>JANYHQ010000661.1 GCA_025358985.1 Acidimicrobiales bacterium | reverse complement strand
GGGATTGATTGTGTAAGTGGCCATGTCCCGTGCTGCTAGGTATGCTTACTATATTAGTGTTAATCGGATTGATGCGATCGCCGTAATGGACGACGAGGGCGTTCAGGATCCGTTTCCAACCGTTGACCCGCCCAGTCATGTTCTCCCGGTCATGCGAAGTGCGATCGCTGTTAGATAACGGACCCTCAGGACCGCTTTGTCGCTTGGGAAATGGGCCCGGTGACGGACTGAATGCCGAACCTGGCGTTCAGTATTCTTGCGTTGCCTGCGGTATAGAATTTTGCCGTGAGCAGACCGACGCGTTTCGGGGTCCAAGCGAACCCGAAAGACTTGAAGGAATTTCGTCAAGCGGCGAAGACTGCAGAAGCGGCCGGCTTTTACGCCTTGTTCGTTCCCGATCACCCGGCCAGTTGCGTTTCGCCCTTCGTCGCCCTTGGCGCTGCTGCTGCAGTGACAGCGAAGATCCGCTTGGGAACGTACGTGTTGAACGCCGGTGTTCATCACCCTCTGCAGAGCGCGAATGATCTCAACACCCTTGACTTGTTGAGCGAGGGACGGGCCATCCTTGGGGTCGGAGCCGGACACACCCCTATCGAGTGGACATGCCGGGGCCTTGTATACCCGACAGCACAGGCGCGAGTAGATCGCATGATGAAGTTCACCGAACACGTACGAGCGCTCAGCCGCGGCGACGTCGTAAACGCAAGCGACGATCACTTCACCTTCAACGACGCCACGATCAGTCAGCCTGCAGCCTGCCAAAATCCCGTCCCGCTCCTGGTCGGAGGTAACGGTCCGACGGTTCTTCGATTCGCCGGTGCCCGCAGCGACACGGTTAGCGTCTCGGGTCTGGGAGCCACAACGTCAGATGGCCACACTCACATCCCAAAGTGGTCACATGCCGAGATTGACGAATCAGTTGCTCACATACGAATGGGCGCAGCAGGTGGTGCGGGGCCGGTCATTGAAGCGCTCGTCCAGTGCATAAAGATCACCGACGAACGGCAAGCAATGTTGGACTCGTTTGCTCGAGGAGCCGACATCGACGCTTCATTGATCGAGGACAACCCGTTCGTTCTCATCGGCTCCGCGAGGCACATTGCCGACCAAATCGCCTCGCATCGAGAACGCTGGGGATTCACCAGCTTCGTGGCGAGAGGCAGCGACCTTGTGGATTTTGCTTCACTCGCTGAACACGTGAACTTGTCGGACGGCACCGCCAAGCTTGCGAGCGACGTATGAAGTGACAATCGATCTTGTGATCGTCGTAGTGGAAGGGCCGAGCGCAGCCGGGAAAACAGCGTGGTCGATGGATCACGGCCCAGGAAACGTCGTGCCGGAAGCCGGGGGTAGCTGTCGCTGAAGCCCTCGGCTGCACGTTGGTCACGGGCGACGCCAAGCTGGCACGAGCGGGGGGCTGCGTTGTCGAATCGAAGTACTCACACTTGGATAGCGCCGCGCATACGCAACCTGGGTCTGCTTCGATGGTGATCCGTATGCCTTGGAAGGGCTTCAGGTGACAGAGGCGCGGGTGGCGAAGCGGGGATCGTCCCACTGGCCGGTCTCGGTGATGTGCACCAAATCATCAATGGCATCCCATACGTCTACGTAGCGCAGGTACAGCGGGGCGAAACCGAAACGAAGCAGATCGGGGGCTCGAAAATCGCCGATGGTGCCGCCGTGGATGAGGGCCTGCATCATGGCAAAACCATGGGGATGCGCCAGGCTCACCTGGCTGCCTCGTTCGTCGGCGAGCCGTGGTGAGGCGACCGTGAAACCGTGCACTACCAGACGCTCGTCGGCCAGGGTGATGAGCAGCTCACCCATTGCCACACTCTTGGCCCGTAACGCCACCATGTCTACGGTGTTCCATAGGTCAAGGGCAGCGTCGAGGGCCACCAAGGAGAGCAGCGGCGGCGTGCCACAGCCAAGCCGGGTGATGCCCGGCGCAGGGGCGTAGGCAGGTTCGAAGTCGAAGGGACGAGCGTGACCGTGCCAGCCCGGCAAAGGCTGATCGATCGACTCGTGATGGCGGGCGGCGGCGTACACGTGCGACGGGGCACCGGGTCCGCCGTTGAGGTACTTGTATCCGCAACCCACGGCGAAGTCCGCCGCAGCTGCGTTGAGATCCACCGGTACGGCACCAGTACTGTGAGCTAGGTCCCATATCATCAGCGCGCCTACGTTATGAACGGAAGTGGTGATTGCGTTCATGGGTTGCATGCGACCGCTGCGGTAGTCAACATGAGTGAAACACACCACGGCAGTGCGCTCGTCGACGGCGGCCATGATGGTGGCCACATCGGCGCCATTGGGTACCGTGACCACGGTGGTGTTGGTGAGACGTGCAGCTTCGTTGATGAGGTACAAGTCGGTGGCAAACGTCCCCGCTTCCACCACGATCCGGGTGCGTCCCGGGCGCATACGAATAGCCGCCACCATCACCTTGAACAGGTTGATGGAGGTGGAGTCGGCGATGGTGACCTCGTGGGGCAGTGCGCCAATGAGCGGGGCCAACTTGGCCCCCACCAACCCCGGAAGCTTCCACCAGCCGGCCTCGTTCCAACTGCGTATAAGGCTGGTACCCCACTCCTGCGTGAGTGTGTGGGTTACCCGTTCCACCACGCCTTTAGGGAGAGCGCCGAGTGAGTTGCCGTCGAGATAGCGGACGCCGTCGGGGAGCAGGAACGAGTTTCGGTGCGAGGCCACAGGGTCTGCAGCGTCAAGGTCCTCGGCGTGGGTACGGCTGATCATGTGGTGAAGCATAGAGACGGGTCCGGTACCCGACCGGGCACGATGGACGACCACGATGGGTTCGGTGTGATACGACCGCGGGGTGCTGGCCTCCACCGACTGGATCGACATCGTGATGGCAGAGCGGACGTGGCGATTCGACGCACGGTTCCTGCGTAGCTCGTGGCGTTGTATCTATGGCGGAGGCTGTCGCGGCCTGCATCGCACTCAGGATGCTCTGCGCGCAGATGGTTGCTGTACTTCAGGGGCGGCCCTCACCGATGCTGAGGACTTCATGATTGTGTCGGAAGCGGTCGCCCAACTCGATCCGGCCCTCTGGCAGTTCTCGTCCGTGGCTGCCCGTAGAGGATGGTTCAAGCGATTGCCGAACGGGGTGGTGGGCACACGTGTGGTGCAGGATGCGTGCATCTTTCTCAACCGTCCCGGCTTTGTTACCGGGGCCGGCTGCGCGCTGCACTTCGCGTCGCTGGACCGAGGCGAGCGACCAATGGATGGCAAGCCCAACATCTGTTGGCAGTTTCCACTGCGACGTGCCGATCACGTAAATGAGGCCGGGGTGGACGTGATCACCATCGGGGCCTGGCAGGCGTCGGACTGGAAGGCTGATGGCGGGGAGCGGTCCTGGTTCTGTACCACCGCCCCCGAAGCGTTCATAGCTGCTGACCCGGTGTGGCGGACCTTGGCCGATGAGCTGAAAGAGATCACCGGACCCGAGGTGTACGAGTTGTTGGTGGTCGCCCTCACCGCCTAAAAGTTCAGGCTGCGCTCGCCGCTAGTGTCGTTCTCGTGACCAGCCATGAACGTCCCTTCGGCCGCCACTTCGAGGACTTCGAGGTTGGCGACATCTACAAACACTGGCCCGGCAAGACCATCACCGAGGCCGACGATCATCTGTTCTGCATGATCACCATGAACCATCATCCGCTGCATACCAACGAGTGGTACGCCGCTGGTACTCCGCAGGGTCGCTGTGTGGTGGTGGGCAATTTGGTGTACTCGCTGGTGTTGGGGATGAGCGTGCCTGATGTGAGCGGTGCCGCCATTGCCAACTTGGAGGTGGAGACGCTGAGGCACTCCAAGCCCACCTTCCACGGCGACACCATCTACGCCGAAACCCGGGTATTGGACAAACAACTCACCAGCAAGGGCGATCGCGGCATCGTGCGAGTGGAATCCAAAGGCATCAATCAGCGGGGTGAGGAGGTCTGCTACTTCACTCGCAAGGTGATGGTGTGGACCAAGGCCAACGCCGGAGAACGTACGCGCCCATATGATTCGGACGCCATCTGGAGCTGACCGCTCACATGCTATTGGGCTGGGCCGAAGGCCACGGTCGAGATCTGCCGTGGCGCCACACTCGGGACCCGTGGGCGGTATTGGTGAGCGAGGTGATGGCCCAACAAACGCAGGTCCAGCGGGTGATCCCCAAATGGTTGGCGTTTCTCGAACGCTGGCCCACCCCGGCTGCGTGTGCGTCGGCATCGTTGGGGGATGTGCTGCGGTTGTGGGAAGGCCTTGGCTACCCCCGTCGGGCCCGTAACCTCCACGCCTGCGCCCACGCCATTGCTGAGCAGGCAACATTCCCGGACACGTTGGATGGCCTGCTGGCATTGCCGGGCATCGGGGCCTACACCGCCCGTGCCGTATTGGCGTTTTCCTTCGAGCGCGATGTTGCGGTGGTGGACACCAACTCCGCACGTGTGTTGGCTCGATGGCGCGGTCGCCGTATGGGAGCGGCGGAGGTACAACTGGCGGCCGATGCGGCGGTGCCGCCCGGGCAGGGGTGGGCCTGGAACCAAGCGATGCTGGATCTGGGCGCCACACTCTGCACGCTGCGATCGCCATCGTGTGATCGCTGCCCCGTAGTCGGTGGGTGCGCGTTTCGTGGAGAGGGTGAGGATCCCGCTCGGGGTACGGCGGGGGTGTCCGTGGCGCAGGCGCCCTTCGCCGGCAGCGATCGCCAGGCCCGAGGGTCCATTCTGCGGGCAGTGACCCGGTTCCCACTGGACCGCCGCCGGGTTGCCGTGGAATCAGGTGTTGATGAGCAGCGGTCGCAGCGACTGGTGGATGCGCTGGTGGCGGAGCGTCTGCTGGTGGAACGAGATGGTGTGCTGTATTTGCCCTGAGTCGACGACCAGGACCGCTGACGATTCGGGGCGACTGTGGACGTGGGGCAGGTTTGCGGACATGACCGGTTGCCCACCTCGCACCTCGCCGACGATCGAGCGCGCTCAGCGCCAACCGCATGGCCAGTAGCCAAATATCGCCGGGTATTCCCTCGACTGCAGTGTTGATCGCGGTGGGTGTTATCGAGTGCCCGTTTTCCGGACGCGACATCCGGTGACCATATGTGTTAACATATGGACATGACGCGTCGCGAAGTGCTTGTCCAG
>JANYHQ010000634.1 GCA_025358985.1 Acidimicrobiales bacterium | reverse complement strand
TCTCACAACTCTGGAAGATCTTCGAGACTCCGTCGTAGAGCACCAACAAATTGAAGCGTGCAAGAAGGTCAAGCTGATGAACAAGGCCACCATGAAAGTACTGCAGGGTCTGCTGAGTCAGAGGAACGAGTGCGCGCATTCTGGCTCGGCTGAGCCTACTCTAAATGAAACTTTGGGTTTTCTAAGTACGTTGATTCGGCGCGCAGGTGACCTTCAAACGAAGTTGCCGAGCTATCCCTGAAAGAGCAAAGCCACCCGCTCAGCGGCGTCGCTTTGCATGGGCGGAGTGACGTAGGTGTAGATCTCTCGCGTGATGTGCGTCGACGAGTGGTTGAGGCGCTCGATGACGATCTTGATGTCGATCCCGGCCTGCAGCGCCAACGTCGCCCAGGTGTGCCGGAGGCCATGTAGGGTCAGCTCGGGTAGCGGCTCGGCCGGGTGCGCTCGGTTGAAGTAGCCCTGGTTGCGCTTGAACTCGAGGCTGAAACGGTCCGGGTGGTACGCCGACCCGTCGGGCCGGCAGAACAAGAGTCCTTGATCGACGAAGCCCGGTCCGACGAGTATGCGCTCCTCGTTCTGCGTCTTCCTATGCGCACGGAGCATCGCCACCGTGCCGGAGTCGAGACGGATCACGTGGCCACGCTTCGTCTTCGGCAGCTCCTTCAGCACGATGCGGTTTCCGACCACGGTGACCTGTTGACCGATGACCGCTGTTGCTCCGTCGAGGTCGACTCCGTTCCATCGGAGGCCGAGTGCTTCGCCTCGGCGGCAGCCTGTCCCTGGCCATGTCATAGCCGTCTCCTGTAGTGGCCAGCTGAAAGTCCTCGCGCTGGGGTTTTGTTGTATCCGCGTGTTGGCCGCCTCGGGCGGTGATCGTGATCGACGACCAAGTCAGATCCGATCATCCGTCCGAGGGGTTGCACCAATGTTGACAGCGAGAGAGAACATGAATGTTGTTGCCGCGTTTGAGAACGTCGGGACGTATCGGGGAGCCGCTGTGATGTGCGGTGTTGATCCGAAAACTGTGAAACGAAAAGTGGATGCGCATCGCCGGTCGGCGTTGACCGATCAGCGTCAACCGGTAATGAGACCGGTCCGGAACACCGAGATTGCTCGGCGTGTCGTGTCTGAGAAGATCGCCGAGACGAAAGGGAAGATGACGGCGAAACGGTTGTTGCCGATCGCTAGGGCGGCGGGCTATGCGGGTTCGGCCCGGAACTTCCGTCGCCTGGTCGCCGAGGTCCGAAAAGCGTTCAGGGTGGAGCAGGGCCGTCATCAGCGACGCCCGGCGATCTGGGTTCCTGGGGCCACGGTGGTGATCGATTGGGGCACTATCGCCGGGACTGATCTGCACGTGTTTTGTGCCGTGTTGGCGTGGGCACGCATCCGGTTCATCCGGTTCGCCCGCGACGAGAAAGCAGTGACGACGTTCGCGTTTCTTGCCGAGTGTTTTGAACATGTCGGCGGGGTCCCGGCGAGCGTGCTCGCCGATCGGATGGGGTGTTTGAAAGCCGGCACCGTGGCGAACGTGGTGATCCCGACAGCCGAGTATGTGCGTTTTGCTACGCATTACCGGTTCCGCCCCGATTTCTGTCACGCGGCCGACCCGGAATCGAAAGGCATCGTCGAAAACCTGGTCGGTTATGCGAAAACCGATTTCGTGATCCCCGGCACCGATGACCTTGGCGTGATCAACACGGCGGCGGCGCGTTGGTGTGACGAGGTCAACGGCCGGGTGCATTCCGAAACGGGCGCAACGCTTGATGGTTGAGCGTGAGTTGTTGCGTTCGTTGCCGTCGTTGCGGCCACGTATTGGTCATGTTGAGATCCGCAAAGTCGATAAGCTCTCCACCGTCCGGGTCGGTTCGGCCCGCTACTCGACCCCACACACCCACGTCGGGCGTCACGTCGAGGTTGTCGTGTTCGACGGCCAAGTACGCATCTACACGGCTGACGGCGAAATGATCGCCGAACACTCACAACTCAGCCCTGGCGAGGCTTCGGTCCTTGATGAGCATTACCCGACGCCCCGCAAACCGGCGTCACGTGGCCCACGGGCACGGACTGACGAGGAACGAGAGTTCTTGGCGCTCGGTGAAACGGCGGAACAGTTCGTTCGTGACGGTGCCGCTGCCGGGGTCGCCACTCTGGGCCGCGAGATCATCGAGATAGTAAGTGAACTTATCCCCGCGCACGGTGAAGATGCCGTCGTGAAAGCGCTCGGACGGGCGGTGCGTTTCGGTCGTTACCGGGCGGCCGATATCCGCTCGATCCTGGCCATCGGCCCCGCCCCACAAGAACCCGCCGGCCCCGGTGCGAACGTTGTCGTTGAACTCCCGGCCGTCGAAGTCCGTTCGTTCGACGCGTATCGAATCGAGAACCTCGCATGAAAACTGTCGCCACCCCGACAATCGCCACGGCACCGGTCCTTGATACGGGGATCGAGAACGGTCTGAAACGTTTGAAGTTGTCCACGATCCGCCGGATCGCTCCCGAGTTGCTCATCACCGCCAAAACCCAGCGTTGGTCACCTGAAGAGTTCCTACGCACACTTATCGACGCAGAGCTCGTGGCCCGAGACAAATCGAACACCACGAACCGGATGGCCGCAGCAAAGTTCCCGGTCCGCAAAACCCTCGCAGAGTTCAACATCGCCGAGTCGTCCATCCCACAACCCACCCACGACTATCTGGTCACGCTCGACTGGATCCGCCAAACCACGAACCTGTGCCTCATCGGGCCCGCCGGGACCGGGAAGAGTCACTACCTGATCGCGCTCGGACACGCAGCGGTGACCGCCGGCTACAAAGTCCGCTACTACACCGCCATCGACTTGGTTGAGCATCTTTACCGGGCAACGGCCGATAACACCGTCGGGAAAACCATCGAAACGCTCTGCCGGAACGACCTGTTGATTCTCGACGAAATCGGCTTCGCGCCGCTCGATCACACCGGCTGCCAACTCCTCTTCCGACTCATCTCCGCCGCCTACGAGAGACGATCCATCGCCATCGGTTCCCACTCACCATTCGAAACATGGGGCCGCTTCCTACCCGACCAACCAACCGCCGTCAGCCTCCTCGACCGCCTCTGCCACCACGCCCACATCATCACCACCACCGGCGACAGCTACCGCCTCAAACACCGAACCGGAGGCCAAAACTAGAAACCCCACAACCCACGAAGTGACCAGCCGCGAGGACTTTCACCTGGCCACCACCGAAGACAACATATTGGCCGTTGACAGAAGCCAAACGTAACTGGAGTAGTTGTTGCATCGGCTTCAGCGGCGCGGCATCAGCCGGTCCATGCAATTGTTAGCAACGAGCCTTGCTTCCGG
>JANYHQ010000617.1 GCA_025358985.1 Acidimicrobiales bacterium | reverse complement strand
GATGGCCACCGGTGGATATTCCAACGTGTTCTCCCTGTCCACCAATGCCATGGCCTGCAATGTCACGGCGGCCTGGCGGGCGCACCGTTACGGTGCCCTGTTCGCCAACCCGTGCTACACCCAAATCCACCCTACGTGCATCCCGTCATCGGATGAGTTCCAGTCCAAGCTCACGTTGATGTCGGAATCGCTGCGCAACGACGGTCGTATCTGGGTGCCGCAAAATCCCGAGGACAAGCGCCCCGCAGGCGACATCCCCGAAGGCGAGCGCGACTACTTCTTGGAGCGCCTCTACCCCAGCTACGGCAACCTGGCTCCCCGTGACATTGCTTCCCGGGCCGCCAAGCGGTCGGTGGATTCCGGGCGTGGTATCGGTGCGCTGGAAAACGGTGTGTATCTCGATTTTGGTGAGTCGCTCAAGCGCCTCGGCAAGGACCAGGTCACCGAGCGCTACGACAACCTCATGGAAATGTACGAGCGCATCACCGGCGAGGATCCGTTCCAACAGCCCATGCGTATCTACCCTGCCCCGCACTACACCATGGGTGGTTTGTGGGTTGATTACAACCTCATGACCAACATTCCCGGCCTCTACGCGCTGGGTGAAGCCAACTTCTCCGATCACGGCGCCAATCGACTGGGCGCTTCGGCGCTCATGCAGGGCCTAGCGGACGGTTACTTCGTACTGCCATACACCATTGGTGATTATCTGGCCCCACAGCTCAACCAGAAGCCGGTGGACACCAACCATGAGGCGTTCAAGGCAGCCGAGATGGCGGCCCGTGACCGGTTCCGTCAATACGTGGGCATCAAGGGTCGCCGATCGGTTGATTACTTCCATCGAGAACTGGGCAAGATCATGTGGGATTACTGCGGCATGGAACGCAACGAACCGGGCCTGTTGAAAGCACTGTCGGAGATCCCCGCCCTATACGACGAGTTCAAAACGGACCTGCGGGTACTCGGAGACGACACCAGCATGAATCAGAGCCTGGAAAAAGCGGGCCGCGTCGATGATTTCTTCCAACTCGGCTACCTCATGTGCCAAGACGCCTTGGAGCGCAACGAGAGTTGTGGCGGTCACTTCCGGACCGAGTACCAAACGCCCGAAGGTGAGGCTGAGCGCGACGACGAGAACTATGCGTACGTAGCAGCCTGGCAGTACCCGGGTGCGCCAATGCAGGAAGCGTCAGTGGTGAAAGAACCACTGGAGTTCGAAGCAGTCCACCTCGCCACCCGTTCGTACAAGTGACGAAAGCGCAGATGTCACGATGACCGCAATCATGGACCGCCCCCTCGGCGGCGAACCCAAACCCGTCCATCACGGGGCCACCATCAACCTCAAGCTCAAGGTATGGCGTCAGAACGGCCCCACTGCACAGGGCCATTTCGACACGATCGAGGCCACCGACATCGGTGAGGACGCCTCCTTCCTGGAAATGCTCGACCTGGTCAACGAGAAGTTGAACAACGATGGTAAAGAGCCCATCACCTTTGACCACGATTGCCGCGAGGGCATCTGTGGCACGTGCTCACTGATGATCAACGGTGTGGCCCACGGTCCCGAACGCGGCACCGCCACCTGTCAGTTGCACATGCGCAAGTTCCATGACGGACAAGAAGTCACAGTGGAGCCATGGCGAGCCACCGCCTTCCCCATCATCAAGGATCTGATGGTGAACCGCTCCGCCTTCGATCGCATCATCGAAGCGGGCGGCTACATCACGGTTTCGGCCGGTTCGGCGCCGGACGCCAATCTCATCCCCATCCCCAAGACGGTGGCTGACGCCTCGATGGATTCGGCGGCCTGTATTGGATGTGGAGCGTGTGTGGCGGCGTGCCCCAACGGTGCCGCCAATTTGTTCACCTCGGCCAAGATCGCCCACCTCAACCTGCTGCCACAAGGTCAAAGTGAGCGTTACAAGCGAGTGGAGGCCATGGTGGACACCATGGAGCAATACTTCGGGTCATGCACCAATCATGGTGAATGCCAGGAAGCGTGCCCCAAGAGCATCTCCATCGACAACATTGCGTTGATGAACAAGGACTACATGAAAGCCAAATTCAAGAACCGCCGCTACCTCAGTCGCTGAGAGAACTCAGGCACCTGGGTGGGCGGTGAGCCACGCAGAGATCGTGGCCTCCGTGGGTCCCTTGTCACCAATGGCAGAAAAGACAACCATCGATGCCTGTCCCACAAAAATGTATGCGGCCTGGGTGGCAACGAGTGGCCTGCCAGCGATAGTGACCACCTCGCCCGCAGCCTCCATCTGGGCCCGAATCTCGATCTGATCGAACACTGCCCTCGCCAGCGCCGTCAGCGGCAACACCACCATGACAGTGTCCGCGACCGCCAGCGAGGCGTTGCTGTGCAGTCCGAACGTGGCGAACCCGGAGAACACGGACTTTCCGGATTGGTCTCGGAACACGGGCGCCAGGGACTTCACCAACAATGCCGCAACGTCCTGAGGTATGTCCACATACGTTGCCCCCACCATGGGGGTGAAATAAGCGGCGTAAGGAACCCGGGACTCCGCCGAGGAGGCAGCCCGAAATACGTACGAGCGGCCGGCGCGGGCGCACACCTGCACGGTGCCCTTGGTGAGGTCGAAACGCAATTGACCGAGGTTCTTGGCCGAACATCCAGAGGTCCGAGTGGCGGCCGACACCGGAGCCGACGCCCCCGGGCCGCCAAACGCGCCACCACTCAGTGCCATGGCGGTGAGAACTACGGCCATTGCTCGCTTGGACATCGACTACCTCACGTTCTGGTCCGAGGTACTTCTCGGACAGTCACGTATCGGACGTTTGGCGGCCCATCTGGAGTTCCCCGGCCTCACCGCACTCATTCACAGACGACGGGCCAAGCGCAGCGGCTGATCTCCGATGTCCACCATCCAGGGGGCCCACCCCTCGTCTAGCAATCCGGTCGATGGCGGGGGCCAAGTGGCAGTGAGCCACGCCTCGTTGAGCAACCCCCAGTGGTGGCTGCGTATGCCCACACCAGCGATGTTCAACTGGTCATCACCCACCTGTAGGTCGCCGTGCACCACGCAGTCCAGCGTGTAACCCCTAACGTTCGCGCTCACGTCGATGGCCGGCGTCTGCGTGGATTCCCACTCCAAATCACACGCCAGACCCAAGCGGGTGCCTCGCTCGCCCTGCCACGCCTGCGCGGGCGGTTCAAGGGCCACCGCATACGCCTCCATAGCCACCGTCCAATGCTCTAACGGGGTCTCACAGATGAAGTGGGCCCAGAGCGCCGAGCCGCGGATCTCTAGGGGATCAGCAGGCGGGCCGAGGTCGAGCTCGCGGCACAGCACATACGGGTGGCCCGGTCGACGCACGGCAGCCACGAACCAGCAAGATCGACGGCGTGGATGCACAATGAGCTGTACAAACGCCGCCAGCCCCACGGTTTTGTCGTGTACCTCGAAGCCCCACGTCTCGCCCCACCACTCGCCCGCTCCAGTGCGGTGACGGCGCTCATCGTTGTTATGGGCCATCACCATTGCTGAATCTTTGCAGGTGATGGTGTCGATCTACGATGCCCCATGATCACCCCGGCTGACGATTATCCCCTGCACCAAACCAGCCGTGCGTTTCGTGATCCTGGAGTGGATCGCAACCTCTACGACCGGTTCTTCTTCTGCGGGTACCCCGATTCGGGGGATATGTACTTTGCGGCGGCGTTCGGGCAGTATCCGGGGCGCAATGTGGCCGATGCTGCCTTTTCGTTCATCTGCAACGGGGTACAGCGCAACGTCCGGGGGTCGCGGTTGTTGGGCGCCGACCGATTGGATTTACACGTTGGGCCAGTGCGGGTGGAGCTGGTGGAACCACTGAAACGGGTACGTCTGGTGGTGGACGATCCCGATTCCGGTATTGCTGCTGACCTCATGTTCAGCGCCCGCGCCGTCGCCTTCGAAGAGCCGCACTACCGGTGGGCGCCTGGCCACCTCACGGTGTTCGACATCACCAGGCTCACCCAGAATGGTGCGTGGGAGGGATGGATCCAGGCCGATGGCGTGCGCCACGAAGTGCATGCCCCTACGTGGCGTGGCACCCGTGATCGTTCGTGGGGTATCCGGCCCATGGGAGCACGCGACACAACCTCCGCACCCGACGGCCCTATGCCCACTTACTACTGGCTCTGGGCGCCGTTGAACTTCGACGACATGAACGTGTTGTTCGATGTGAACGAAGACCCTGACGGCAGCCGTTGGCACGAAAACGCCGCCATCACACTGGCAGGATCGGACGTCTCCACCTACGGTACGCATACTTACGGTATTGAGTGGCGGCCCGGCTCCCGCCACGCCGACGGGTTCACCATGACACTGCAGTTACCCATACGATCTCTGGGCATCACGCTGGAGCCCCGGCTCACGTTCTTCATGCAGGGCATCGGCTACTCCCATCCCACCTGGGGCCATGGCATGTGGGTAGGGCCAGATGAGCGAACGCACGACTCGTTCGTGTCCGCCAATGCACCAGAAGCCGACCTTCTGTTCAATCACGTCCAGATTCTCTGTGACGCGGTACGTGACGATGGGGTGCGGGGCATGGGCATTCTGGAGATGCTGATCAGCGGCCCTCACGCTCCCAGCGGCTTCACCTCCTACACCGACGTGCGACCCTGACCATTCATCTCTCACTGTTCACGAACGTGGGCATCCCATCACCCGTTGCATGGCGGTACAGAATCCGGGCCACTCGTGGCGTTCCACTGACCCGATGAGTTCGAGCAGTCGATCCACATCCAGTAGCAACGAGTTGTCGAGATTGGCCACCGAACCTTGCCGAATACCGGTAGCCCGAGAGAGCGCCACCTCTGTGGGAATACTGCGAATAGTCGAAGTAACCGGTGCCACCAAGACACGCTTCAAGCGTTTCGCAACGGGTGCACGGGTCAATATGACGACCGGTCGTACTTTGTCGTTGTCTAGGTCCGCCCACCAGATCTGACCATGCCCGAGTGTGGCGATCACGGTTGGCGCAACCTGGCGGCACGTCGTTCTTCGGCCAGCAATCGGACGGACTCCGGAATGGCCCCGTCGTAGCGCTCATCAAAGGTTTGGGGCACGGCCAGCACAAGGTCGGGATCCCTGTCGTACGGCTGTGCCTCGATGGCTCGCAGTTCGTCTTCTTGATCCAGGGTGTCGAGCAACGCGATCAGGGCAAGGTCGAACAATTCACTGTCTCGACGACCCGACCGAAGCCGTGCTGCTTCCAGGCGTTCACCATCAATCGTGGTGGATATGCGCACTCTCATGCCACAGAACGTAGCATCAGAATAGGTGGAGCTAATTGCTTCCTACATAGAGCCCCCGCATGCGGAAGCGAAGCGGGGCCTCGTCGTATTCCTCCAGCGTATGAGCCACCCAGCCCGCCATCCTGGCCACCAAGAACACGGCCTCGAACGCGTCAGTACGCATACCTGCGGCGAAGGCGAGGGCAGCGCCAGCGAAGTCGATATTGGGCTGCACCGGTACCCGTTCGGCAGCAAAGGCCACCACCCGGGCCGCCAGGTCGCTCCGGGCGGCCGGTAGACCAGAGCCTTCCAGAACCTCCCACAGCACTCGGAAACGCGGGTCCCGGGCATATACCTTGTGACCGAACCCAGGTACAGGTCGGCCATCGCGCAACACCTCCCCCACCGCGGTTGCCACCCCTCGTTGCTCAGCATCGCGAAGCAACAACGCCACCCCTCTCGACGCACCCACATGCAACGGACCACCACATGACGCACCAGCCAGCACCGTGGAGTACACGTCGGCTCTGGTAGAGGCAGCCACCCTGGCGGCCAACGTGGAGGTGGCCAATTCATGATCGGCAGTCAGTACCAAGGCCGTGTTCACCGCCCGCACCAGGGCCGGTGTCATACGTTGCGCTCCGAGACGCGCCGCCAATGACGCCGCTATCGACGCCCGCCGTCGATGACCCCCGATGGTCAGCAAAGCTCGGTCCGGAGATGGGCGTGCGTGGGTGGGGGTCAGCGGCAACGACGCCACCACCGAGGCGATGAGGGTGCGAGCCGACACCACCACCGACTCACGCCGGAGATCGGGGCGATGCTCATCCACCAACGCAGCCAGGGTCACCGCCACGCGGATGCGATCGCTCAGTGCAGTGGTGTCGTTCATGGGCACTCGGGGAAGCGGAATCACTGGCCACGGTGACGGGTCGTGAGCCACGTCCCACAGCAATGACGCCACTTCTTCGAACGATTGCTGGCGGGCCAGATCCTCCACGGGATGTCCGCGATAACGCACACCATCCTCATGGAGCCTCGTGATGCGACTGGCCACAATGGTGTCGGCACCGCCTCCCGGTTGAGAACGCCGCCGGGTGAGCAGGCCCTCCACTTCGGCTCGATCGAACCGGCTACCTTTCCCCTCACTCAGTGGATGAGACCGGATGACACCTCTGCTCACATACGAGTACAACGTGCCGATCTTGACTCCGAGCCGATGAGCGGCAGCATCGGCGGACAGCCATTGAACGTCTGGGGCCCCTGATGGTCGGTCACCGATGGCGGTCATGACATTGACAATATCAACATTGCATTGATCAAGATTGATTGAACTGTGATGTGGTTGCACACTGGCCATATGACCTTACGCACTGTTGAGTCCGTCATGTCGTCTCCTGCAGTGACGGTAAGTCGCGATGAAACCTTGAGCGAAGCGGCCCGACGGATGCACGGAAGTCATGTGGGATCGGTGGTGGTGACCGTGGATGGCTGCGCTTCTGGGATGGTCACCGAACGTGATTTGCTGCGCGCCACCGCCACCGGTGGCGACCCCACCGTCATCAAGGTGGGTGAAGTGATGAGCAGCCCCGTGGACACCGTCACCCGCCATCTCCCCGCTCGCGTGGCCATGCTGCAAATGCGCGAAAGGGGGTTCCGCCACGTTCCGGTGGTGGACGAGTTGGACCACGTGATTGGAGTGATCTCACTGCGCGACCTCATGCGGGTGGCCGATATCGCGCTCGACACAGAAATCGTGGAAGTGCCCCGTGGCCTGAAGGGTGTAGTGGTGGCCGAGACCGAGGTGGGCGACGTACGGGGCCGAGAGGGCTTCTTCCACTACCGCCAATATGACGCCACGGAGTTGGCTCGGAAAAGCACATTCGAAGACGTGTGGTTCTTGATGTTCGAGGGTCGTCTGCCGACGGCGCAGGAACGCGCTGCGTTTGTGGCCGAGGCATCGTTGCTACGAACACTTCCATCAGCGGTGGCGGCAGTGTTGCCGATGCTGGCCGGTGCAGTGGCCCCCGACACTTCGTTGGCCGCATTGGCGGGAGTGTTGGCAATGGTGGGGGCAGTCGATGGCGCACGGCCGGTGCTCGATCTCACACCCGCCGAGCGACGCCGCGACGCCCTACGTTTGTGTGCGTTGACCCCCACAGTGCTGTGCGCCCTACACCGATTGAAAATGGGTGAAGCGCCGTTGACCCCACGCCCCGACCTGGGCCACGCCGCCAACTACCTGTGGATGTTGAGCGGGGAGGTCCCCGACCCTGAACTGGCACGCGCCGTGGAGACGTATCTCATTCTCACCGTGGACCACGGGTTCAATGCATCTACGTTCACCAGCCGAGTCATCACCTCGACCGGCGCCAGTGTGCCAGCCGCCGTGGCGGGTGCGTTGGGTGCGTTGTCGGGACCGTTGCATGGGGGCGCGCCCAGTCGGGCATTGGCGGCATTGGATGAGATCGGGTCACCCGATCGCATCGACGAATGGGTACGCGAGCGCATCATCTCCGGCGAGAAACTGATGGGCTTCGGCCATGCTGTTTATCGCACCGAAGATCCGAGGTCGGCACTGTTGAAGGAGGTGGCGGTATCGTTGGGTGGGCCGCTGGTGGACTTCGCCCAACAGGTGGAACAGCACGTGGTGGCGATGCTCAATGAGTTGAAGCCCGGCCGCAAACTGTATGCAAACGTAGAGTTTTACGCAGGTGTGGTGATGGATCGCTGCGGCCTACCGCGTGACATGTTCACGCCCACATTCGCCCTGAGTCGCGTTGTGGGGTGGTGTGCCAACATCTTGGAACAAGCGGTTGACGGAAAAATCATCCGTCCGTCCGCTCGTTACGTTGGCCCTCCACCTCCTCAGCCGATCCCTCCATCTACGTGAGGCACCGCCTTGGGCAGATTGAGTGCAAACCATAAGGTGCGGGCATGCAAATATCCGAGGGCCTGCGCACCAGGATTTCCACTCGAGCCTTCCTCACCGACCCACCGGCGGAAGACGTTGTCCACCAGATCCTGGACACGGCCTGCTGGTCACCGTCGGGCGGCCACCTGCAGCCGTGGAAGGTCATCGCGGTCACAGGTGCCGCCAAGCAGGTACCCGGCCGACCTGTGGGAGCCGTATCGCACCCGCCGCTATCAGGTGGGTGAGGACATGTACGAGACGCTCGGACTTCGACGAGATGACCGGGCGGGAGATTGGCCAGGATGGCCCAGAACCTGCAGTTCTTTGGTGCCCCTGTGGGATTGTTCTTCATCATCGATCGTCGCATGGGACATGGGCAATGGGCCCATCTCGGGATGTTCATGCAGTCCGTGGCCCTGGCCACCATGGAGATGGGGGGCCTCCTACATGCCCACTTTGCGCTGGACCCCAACGAAGTCCTGTATTGGGGGATGGCAATGGGGTTCGCCGACACCCTGGCACCGGTCAACAGCCTGCGCAGCACTCGGGCGCCGGTGGAGGAGTTCACCACCTTCGCCGGATAGTGAACGCTGAGGCGCCCGCTTAGATCAGTCCGAGGCTGGTGATCTCGTCCCGCTCGGAGATGAGCTCGTCGGTGGTGATCTTGATACGAGCCTTGGCGAAGTCATCGAGGGCAATGCCCTCCTCCACCTTCCACGTGGTGGCGTCGGAGATCACTGGGAATCCGAAGATGAGGCCTTCGGGGGCGCCGTATTCACCATGGCTGATGACGGCCAACGAAGCGATGTCGCCCACTGGTGTGGGATTCCACACGCTGTTGATGGAGTCGATGGCGGCATTGGCGGCCGATGCGGCCGACGAGAGGCCCCGGGCCTCGATGATGGCCGCTCCGCGCTTTTGCACCGTGGAGATGTACGCATCGTCCAACCACGCATGGTCGCTGATGACATCGTATGCGGGCTTACCACCAATGGTGGCGTTGCGGGCGTCGGGGTATTGGGTGGCGGAGTGATTGCCCCAGATGGTGACGTGCTTGACATCAGACACGGGCACCTCGGCTTTTTGGGCCAACTGCGCCTTGGCCCTATTCTGATCGAGACGGGTCATGGCAAAGAAACGCTCGGCGGGCACGTCCGGTGCATTGCGTTGGGCGATGAGGCAGTTGGTGTTGCACGGATTGCCCACCACAAGCACACGAATGTCGCTGGCGGCGTTGTCGTTGATGGCCTTGCCCTGCGGCTTGAAGATGCCTCCGTTGGCGCTGAGCAGGTCGCCGCGCTCCATGCCTGCTTTGCGGGGCATGGCCCCTACCAGCAACGCATACGAGGCTCCGTCGAAGGCGGTGCTCAGGTCGCTGGTGGCAACGATGCCCGACAACAACGCAAAGGCGCAGTCATCAAGCTCCATGGCCACTCCGTTGAGGCCCTTCATGGCTGGCTCTACCTCGAGGAGGCGTAGCACCACCGGCTGATCCGGCCCCAGCAGCGCACCCGAAGCAATACGGAACAACAGCGAGTAGCCGATCTGCCCGGCGGCGCCGGTGACAGTGACATGCACAGGAGACTTGGTCATAGCGGCTCAGCGTAGGCGGACGCCCGCCCACCAGCCATCCGGACGGGGAGACACGTCACCCAACTGTGGCGGCTGGCGCGCTGAGCGACACCGGGGACTCCAGGCGGATTACAGCCAGGCACACTTTGCGCCCGACGCACTTTGCGGGGGCGGGCGTAAAGCGCGGGGCTGTCAGCGCTGGGCGAGGCCCAGGTTGGCGTAGATGTCGAGCGTGGCCCCGGAACGGTTCATTGTGTAGAAGTGCAACCCAGGGGCCCCCGCATCAAGCAGTTGCTGCGACAGTTCAGTGGCCGCCTCCACCCCCACCTTGCGTACCTCGGCGGCCCCACCCGACTCGTCGGCCGCCTCCAGCCGGGCCAGGAGTTCAGCCGGGATGCTGGCGCCCGACATGTGCGCCATACGAGCCACTGACGCCACATTGGTGATGGGCATGATGCCGGGAATCACCGGTTTGGTGACACCCAGGTCGGCCATGTCGTTGACCAGAGATTGGTAGTGATCGGCACTGAAAAAGAACTGGGTGACGGCGAAATCGGCCAGTGCCAATTTGGTGGCCAGATGGGCTCTATCGGCCACCAAGCTGCGCGATGACGGATGGCCTTCGGGGTGGGCGGCCACTCCCAACGAGAAAGGACCTATGGCCCTCGCCAACTCCACCAGATCGCTGGCATGGTTGAGCTCTGAAGGCCCAAGTTCAAGACCCTGAGGTGGATCACCACCCAGAGACAGCACGTTGTCGATACCGGCGCGGGCGTACCGGACCAGGATCTCGGCCAGGTCCAAGCGAGAGTGGCCGGCACACGTGAGATGAGCCATCGGGGTCATGTGGGTGGTGCGCAAAAGGCCAACCACCAAATCGTGGGTGCGCTCGCGGGTGGATCCACCAGCTCCGTAGGTGACCGAGACGAACGATGGGTTCAGCGATTCCAACTCGCGCAGTGTGGCCACGAGGGTGGCCTGCGCCTCCTCGGTCTTGGGAGGGAAGAACTCGAACGAAAAGGTGTGTCCCTTGTCGAGGAGGTCATGGATGCGAGCCATGCCTCCACGTTACGTCAGAGCGAGCGGCGCTCCGCGGCGTCCATGGTGTTGCGCAACAGCAGCGCCACAGTCATGGGTCCCACACCACCGAGACGGGGGGTTATCCACCCGGCCACCTCGCCCACCTCCTCGGCCACATCAGGCACCAAGCGGCGACCCTCCCAGGTGATGCCAGCACTGACCACCGCAGCACCAGGGCGGATCATGTCGGGGGTGACGGTACCCGGAGAGCCGGCGGCGGCAATGACAATATCGGCCTGTCGGGTGTAAAAACCAATGTCTTTCACGCCCGTATGCACCACCGTGACCGCAGCGTTGGCTAGCGGTCGTTTCAGCGTGAGCAGCAGACAGAGAGGCCTACCAATGGTGAGCCCTCGGCCGATGATCACCACGTGTCGGCCAGCCACGGGCACGTTGTAGGCGGCCAGCAATTGCACTATGCCCGCAGGCGTACACGGCACGGCGCCCGGTGCCGCCATCACCAGTCGACCGAGGTTCACCGGATGCAACCCGTCGGCGTCTTTGTCGGGGTCGATGGCCAGCAACGCCGCCCCTTCATCGAGGCCTTTGGGCAACGGCAACTGCATGATGAATGCGTCTACATCGGGGGATGCGTTGAGGGTGGCAATGGCGGCCAGCACTTCAGCCTGGGTGGCAGTGGCGGGCAACTGGACCGACACACTGGCCATGGCGCAACGCTCGCACGCGGCATGTTTCTTGGCCACATAAGACGCCGATGCACTGTCGTCACCCACCAGCAACGTACCCAGCCCTGGCCGTCGACCACTCGCCACTGCGAATGCGGCTGCTCGTTCCGCCACCCCCGCCAGCACCGTCTCGGCCGTGGCCACACCGTCGAGCAGGATCGCAGTCATGACCAAAGACTAACGAGGCTCCACGATGGAGAATTCGGGGTGCCGGCCGCCCGGCCTCCCGCACAACCCCGACAAGAACGGGTCAGAGGGCCGTTCTTGTCGGGGTTGTTACCCAAACAGCCTTCTTTCCCCAACAAGAATCCAGTTGAGACCCATTCTTGTTGGGGATGATGGTCGGATCAGTGCCGGAAATGACGTTTGCCGGTGAACACCAGCACCACCCCAGCTTCGTCGGCCGCAGCAATCACCTCGTCATCGCGCACCGAGCCACCGGGTTCCACCACCGCTCGTACGCCTGCCTGAATCAGTACATCGAGACCGTCACGGAACGGGAAAAACGCATCGGAGGCGGCCACGGCGTTGGTGGCCTCGTCCCCCGCCTTGTCCACGGCAATGCGCGCCGCATCAACACGGCTCTGTTGTCCGGCACCCACCCCTACCGCCTTGGAATCGTTGACGATCACGATGGCGTTGGACGACACCGCCGACACCACCCGCCACGCCAACACCAGGTTGTCCCAAGTGGCATCGTCAGGTTGCACACGACCAGCCACCCGCCAACTCGAACGCTCGGCGATGTCTGCCTCCACATCGTCCACGCTCTGTACCAACACACCTCCATCCACACTGCGAACATGCAATGAGGTTGACCCTGGGGGTGATGACTCCAACACTCGCAAATTCTTACGCGCGCAGAGGATCTTCAACGCCTCCGCGTCGTAGCCCGGGGCAATCACCACCTCGGTGAAGATAGGCGCCAAGGCCTCCGCCAACTCCACTGGAACCATCCGGTTGAGGGCAACCACTCCACCGAATGCCGACACCGGGTCGCCCTCATGCGCTTTCTGATACGCGGTGGTGATGTCTGATGACACCGCCACCCCGCACGGGTTGGCGTGCTTGACGATGACAGCAGCCGGCTGATCACCGAGTTGATGCACCAGTCGCCACGCCGCATCGGTGTCGTACACGTTGAGGTAACTCATCTCCTTGCCACCGTGTTGCACGGCGGTGTCGGCCCAACCCTGCTGGCCTTCACTTCGGTAGCGGGCTCCCAACTGATGAGGGTTCTCTCCGTAACGCAACGGCTGCGCCAGCTCCAGACTGAGGTGCAGAGTGGCGGGCAGGGTGGCGGACCGCGAGGCATCGACATCCTCGGTATCGAACCAGGTCACGATGGCTGCGTCGTAGGCGGCAGTGTGGGCAAATGCGGCTCGGGCCAAGCGCCGACGCGTTTGTAAGCTGAGCTGGGCGCCGTTAGAACGCAATTCCGCCAAAATTTCCTCGTAGTCATCCGGGTCAACCACAACCCCTACGTGCGCGTAGTTCTTGGCGGCACCGCGTACCATCGTGGGACCCCCCACATCGATCATGTTGATCCCGGGACTGGCACGAAACGGGTAGAGATTGCACACCACCAAGTCGATGGGCGCAATGACCTGTCGATCGAGGTCGGCCAGATGGCTGGGTTTGGATCGGTCCGCCAGAATGCCGCCGTGGATGGCGGGATGCAGCGTTTTCACTCGACCGTCGAGCATCTCGGGAGACCCCGTGACCTCGTCCACGCTTCGATGGGGGATGCCCGCCTCCGCCATTGCGGCTGACGTACCTCCACTGGAGATCAGCTCAAAACCATGGGCCACCAACCCTTCGGAAAACGGGATGAGACCAGTTTTGTCCCATACGGACAGCAGCGCTCGACGTGTCACGCCTCCGACGCTAGTGGGAAGCACCTTTTCGAAACGTCAGCACGCGCAACTCAAGGCTCGCCTCGCCACACGGGCGAGCGGGGCACGTCGAAGTGGGGCGCAACCGTCTCACCCCGGATAGCGGCCATGGCCGATGCCCCCCACCGCTCGAAACCAATGAGCGGCTCGGGCAGTGCGTCGGCGTGGAAAAACCCCACATCGGTGGCCTCCAACGGATGCGCCGCCAGGGTGCCGCCCGTGGCCCGGCACAGAAACACCACCGAATACAACGGGATGCGGGTGAAGCCCATACGCATGCCGTCGTACACACCGAGCAGTTGCACCACCTCGCACTCGATGCCCGTTTCTTCCCGGACTTCCTTCACCGCCACCTCGCTGGGCGAATACCCCACGTCCGCCCATCCTGTGGGGTACAGCCACATACCCGAGTCCGAGCGCTGCAACAGCAGAATGCGTCCCTCGTCGTCCCCCACGATGGCACCCACCGCCACCTTGGGCGTGACGTACCCCGGTACTCCGGAGCCGATCGACTTCATCCACTCCGGTAACAACTCATCCAGGGCCAGCTGATGCCCGGCAGCCACGGCAATGTCGGCGGCCACGTGCAGCACCTCCTCGTAGCGTTCGCGCTCGTACAGGCTCTCCGTGAACCCCATACCGGTGCGGGCGATGGCCGACAGTGCCTCGCTCCAGCGCAACAAGTCGGCTTCGGTGACCCTCGGCGGGGAGGCTGGTACGTGGTCCGTCGTCATCGGCACCCACGCTACGCCGTGCCCTTTGGCTTGCGTTCCTTGGCGTACGTTGTGCTCATGGCTGTCCGCACCGATTGCCGGCATTATTCCTCCCGAACCACTCCGGGAGGCACCATCGAGCGCTGCAAACTGGACATGGCACAGGCCGTCCCTTTCGCCTGCCCGGACAACTGCATCTTCTTCGAGCCGCGTGACGTGAGCGCCACGGGCTGGGTGGTGGATCAGAGTCCAGACGATGGTCCCCGCTGATCGCGGGGACGGTGGCGACGTCGATGTTCGAACGCCTTGGCCACACTCCAGCGCAAACCAGGATCGGCCAGGTCGTCATGGATGTCGGCCCAGGTGGCTGGTTTGAGGCCGTAGATGTCGTCGGGGAAGGCCTGCATCTCGTAAGGATCACGGGTCACTGGCGCCACACCGGCGCGGCGGAGCACCTCAGTGGGAAATCGTACGGCCTCACGCAGGATGGTGAGCGGGGTGCCGCGCTGTTCGTCGATGTCGAGGGCCAGTAACGCTCGCAACGGTCCCATGACGGCAAACCGTGCGGCCTCCCCGGCATCAGCGGTGACAGTTGCGTTGGACAGCTCCACGTCGAA
>JANYHQ010000179.1 GCA_025358985.1 Acidimicrobiales bacterium | reverse complement strand
GGGGCCGCCACCGCCAGGCTCGGGGCCAGTCGCGCAGTGGCCCGCGGGGCAGCAGGGGCAGCAGAAGCACGGCGTCGGTTCAGGGCAGTGCGGGGATGGGTGATCTTCATGATTGTTACCCTCCTTGTGTGACGTGTGGGGCTACCCGGCCGATGAGTGTTCGAACTCACCACGCGGACTCATGCTGCAGGTAGTACCCGCGCTCCCAGGGCGTCAAGCTTGCCCAGGAAACCTTCGTACCCACGCTCGATCATGCGGGTACCTCGGATGATTGACGTGCCCTCAGCCAGCAGGGCGGCAATGACATGGGAGAACCCGGCCCGCAGGTCAGGAACGGTGATGTCGGCCCCCTTGAGCGGGGTGACACCATGAAACACGGCGGTATGGCGATGGTTGAGCCCACCGAAGCGACACGCTCGACCCTTGGGACAACTCGATTCCACGCTGATGTCGGCACCCATGTCCACCAGGGCCTGGGTGTAGGTGAACCGGTTCTCGTACACCGTCTCATGCAATACCGAACGGCCGTTGGCCTGCGTGAGGGTGACTCCCAGCGGAGCCTGCCAATCCGTCATGAACCCCGGATGCACGGCAGTGTCCAACTCCAACGGATGCAGTTCGTCAGCGTCGCGACAGAACCGAATGCCCTCCGGCGAGGTACTGAACGATCCCCCCAGTAGTCGGTACGCTCCCAGAAAACTCACCATGTCCTCCACCCGAGCGTTGCGAACGAATACGTTGCCGTGGGTAGCAACCGCCGCACACGCCCAACTGGCCACTTCGAGCCGATCCGGAATGGCCACATGCTCGAATCCGGTGAGGCTATATCGCCCGTGGACGACAATGGTGCGATCTTGCTCGAACATGATGGCTGCACCCATCTTTTGCAACACGGCGATGATGTCGAGGATTTCGGGTTCGATAGCCGCCCCGTGGAGCACGGTGGTGCCTTCTGCCAACACGGCGCTGAGCAGCACCTGCTCTGTGGCCCCCACACTGGGGAACGGCAACCGCAGTTCACATCCCACCAGCGGCCCGTCCGTGGTGATGTGCCAACCGTCAGCCTGCTCGTCAATGCGTGCCCCCAACTGATCCAACGCCATCAAGTGCCAGTTTACCTGGCGTTTGCCGATGTCGTCGCCGCCCAGTGACGGGATGAGGGCCTCGCCGGTGCGGTGCAGCAGCGGTCCGCACAACAGGATCGGAATGCGGCTGCGGCCGGAGAACTCGCGCACCCGTCCGGCGGCCATGGGGGTGACATTGGCCGGGTCCATGTGGATGGTGCCCGCCCCGTCGTCACCGGTGGTGACTTCCACGCCCAGGGCCCGCAACATCTCCGTCATGATCCGGGTGTCGGCAATGGCAGGAGTGTTGTGGAGCACCGAAGGCTTGTCGGTGAGCAGTGCGGCTACCATCTGCTTGGAGATGGAGTTCTTGGCCCCCCGGACGGACACCTCCCCCTGGATGGGGTGTCCACCTTCCACGGTGACCACATCGGCCAACTCCAGCGTGGGGGACGGGGACATGAGCCGAGAGGCTACCGCCGCCACAGTGTGGTGAATGGCGCACGAGGTGTTCGTCACGCTGCGGCCTCGCGTATCGTGCCCCCTGTGATAGTGGCCATTGCCGGGGGTGTGGGAGCAGCACGGTTTCTGCGTGGACTGCTCGAGATCGTGGACGCCGGGAATGTCACAGCCATCGTGAACACCGGCGACGATACGGTGTTCCACGGTTTGCATGTGAGTCCGGACATAGACACGGTGGTGTACACCACTGCCGCCGCCATCGATGCGGACCGGGGGTGGGGGTTAGCCGGAGAAACCTGGACGGCCATGGAATCCTTACAGCGCTACGCCGATCACGGGGCGCTGACCTGGTTCAATCTGGGCGACCGGGACTTGGCTACGCATCTGTGGCGCACGGGTCGCCTGCGTGACGGGGCCTCCCTCAGCGAGGTCACCGACCAACTCCGCCATGCCTGGGGCCTGGGGTTCCGGGTACTCCCCATGACCGATGATCCGGTGGCCACGATGCTCAACACGGCCACAGGGAAACTGGGATTCCAGGAGTACTTCGTGGGTCACCATCACGACGTGGCGGTCAGTGGTGTGCACTTCGAAGGGGTGTTGTCGTCCCGGCCCGCACCAGGGGTGATCGAAGCCATCATGTCGGCTGACGCCATTGTGGTGTGCCCATCCAACCCGCTGGTGTCCATCGGCCCGGTACTGGCCGTTCCAGGTATCCGTGAGGCGCTGGTGGCCCGGCGTGACGTGTGTGTAGCGGTTTCACCAATCGTGGATGGGGCCGCACTGAAGGGACCGGCCGATCGCATGCTGCGTGAGTTGGGTCACGAGTCCAGCGTGGCGGGGGTGGCCCGGCTCTACGCCCCGTTCATATCCACTCTGGTGATCGACGAGGCAGATCGTATGCGCGCTGATGAGGTGCGGGCTGTCGGCCTCAAGGTGGCAATCACCGACACCATCATGTCCAAGCCCGGCGTGGGGGCCTCATTGGCCAGAGTGGTACTCCAGGCTGCTTCCGGAAAGGTCCCCGTATGACCGCCATATCGCTGCTCCCCATTCACGGTATCCCCGAGGTTCGTCCCGGCGATGTACTGGCCGAACTGATCATCGCAGCGGCCGGGACTGACCCGGGACTGCGCAATGGCGATGTGTTGGTGGTGACCCAGAAAGTGGTGTCCAAGGCCGAGGGACGCCTGGTGGCGGTGGATATGGACATCCTGGACGATCACAAACGCTTGGTGCTCGATGAAGCAGTCCGGGTGGTGCGTCGGCGGGTGTCAGAACGTGGCGAACTGCTGATCACCGAAACCCGTCACGGGTTTGTATGCGCCAACTCCGGCGTGGATCTGTCCAATGTGGACGAGGGATTCGCCGCTCTCCTTCCCCTAGACAGCGACCGTTCGGCCCGCCGTATCCGCGACGGTATCCGAGGCCATCTGGGGATCGAGGTGGGTGTCATCATCAGCGACACCTTTGGTAGGGCATGGCGTAAGGGGCTCACGGATGTGGCCATCGGGTGCGCCGGGGTGGCGGGGGTGGTGGATCTGCGGGGTTCCGAGGATGCCAATGGCCGTCAGCTCCACGTTACCGAAGTGTGTGTGGTGGACGAATTGGCCGGTGCCGCAGAATTGGTGATGGGTAAGGCCACCGGGGTGGCGGTGGCCGTGGTGCGGGGCGTGGATCCCGAGTGGTTGCGTGAAGGCTCGGTGCGAGCTGAGGTGGTGCGGTCTCCGCAGGAGGACCTGTTCCGCTGAGGGCCCGTTCGGCACACAACCAGCTACGGGATGGCCAACCGTTCGCCAATGTGAACCACGTCGTCCGCCACTACCACGCCGTCGCCCAACACGGTATGCGCGCTGAGTTTTGAGCGAGACCCCACGTGAGCGCCTTCACCCACAATTGAATCCTCCACCACGGCCTTGTCGCCGATGACCGCACCGGGCAGCAGTACCGAACGGATCACTGATGCCTGGGCCCCCACGGTGGCACCAGCCCCGATAACCGAGCGCTGCACCACGGCACTGGGGTCAACCACCGCACCCTCGCCAACGAACGACGCGTCTCCCAGCAGGTCGCTGGTGGCCTGTAGGAACAACGCCGGTGTACCGGTGTCTATCCAATAGGCAGGCGAGTGCACGGCAAACAGCTTGCCTTCAGATGCAATCACCGGGAAGATTTCGCGTTCGATAGAGGCCTTACGGCCCCGAGGAATCCGCTCCAACACCGACGGTTCCAGGATGTAGGTACCCGCATTGATCCAATTGGTGGGCGCCTCGTTGCGAGGTGGTTTCTCCACAAAGGCCAGCACACGGCCGTGATCGTCGGTGGGCACCACACCGAACGCCGATGGGTCCTCCACCTGCGTGAGGGCAATGGTGGCTTCGGAGCGGTTGGCTACATGGAAGGCCAATTGGGCGGTGATGTCGAGATCCGTGATGACATCGCCATTGACCACGATGGTGGGTCCCGCCAACTTGTCGTAG
>JANYHQ010000600.1 GCA_025358985.1 Acidimicrobiales bacterium | reverse complement strand
GGTGGTCAGTATCGAACAGCCGAGACCCGGGCCTGGACAGGTACTCCTGAAGGTCACGGCGGCAGGGGCCTGTCATTCGGACGAGTTCATCATGGGGCTGCCCGCCGAGCAGTACGTCTACGGATTGCCGTTGACCCTGGGTCATGAGGGAGCGGGCCTCGTCGCTGAGGTGGGTGAGGGCGTAGAGAGTGTCGCCATTGGAGACGCAGTGGCGGTATACGGGCCTTGGGGCTGCGGGTATTGTCACAACTGTGCGCAGGGCAAGGAGAACTACTGCACCAATGCCGCAGCGCTGGGCATCATGCCGCCGGGCCTCGGCTCCCCGGGCGCCATGGCCGAATACATGATCGTGGACTCGCCACGCCACCTGGTGCCATTGGGCAACCTGGATCCGGTGAAGACCGTGTCGCTTACCGATGCCGGACTCACGCCTTACCACGCCATCAAGAGTGCATTGCCTGCGCTGGGCGCTGGCAGTACCGCGGTGGTCATCGGCACGGGCGGGCTCGGTCATGTGGGTATCCAGATCTTGCGGGCGTTGAGCCCGGCCACTGTCATTGCCCTCGATGTCAGCGACGAGAAGTTGACTCTGGCCACCCAGGTCGGGGCGCACCACACACTCATCTCGAATGCGGACGCGGTTGCCTCCATCAAGGAGCTCACTGGCGGACTCGGTGCCAATGCAGTGTTTGACTTTGTAGGCGCGCAGTCCACCGTAGAGCTGGCTGGCGCCGTGGCGGCTATCGAAGGCGAAATCCGTATCGTGGGTATCGCCGGTGGGGCGCTCGCAGTGGGAATCCAAACCACTGCGTGGGATATAGGAGTACGAGCACCCTATTGGGGTTCGAGGTCGGAATTGATAGAGGTATTCGACCTCGCTCGCTCCGGTGTCATCGGCGTGGAGATCGAGACGTTCAGCCTCGAAGATGCTCCGCACGCCTACGATCGCCTCCACAAGGGTCAGCTACGGGGGAGAGCGGTGATCATCCCCTAAGCGGGAGCGGGAGCTACGGCGCCCGCAGCGTTCGGTGCTGGAACGTCTCGATGCACATCAACCCGTATACCAAGAATCCAACCGCTACCACTGCCACCACCACTCGCCCCCATTGCGAGCCAGACAGGCGAGTGAGGGCTCCGTCGAGGCCGGTGGATTCTTGAGCGTCCACCGTAATAGCGGCACGCACCAGAAAGAACCCGATGAGCATCACGGCGATGCCTCGCCCCACTTCCCCGACCACACCGAGTCGCTTGGTCAGGCGAATTCGAGTGGGTGACAATCCCGACAGGTTCAACTCCGCCGTCACGTCACCCTTGGCCCCTTTCACCACTCGGTATACGCCGGCACCGAGGGCGATGACGCCGGCGGCGCCCACTACGAAGCGACCGAAGGGGTAGCCGAGTATCCGAGCGGTGAGGTCCTTCACCTTTTGGTTTCCGTCGGTCTGCTGCACCGGTTGGCGAGCCAACGACAGCGCCGTGATGGCGAATGTGGCATACAGGACTGCACTCACGAGATAACCAATGCGGGTGGCCCACGCTTCGGCATCCATCCCGCCGGGGAGTACCGCAGTCAGTACCCGCCACAGTGCATAGATCAACAGTCCGACGCCCAACACCACCAGTAACACCCGACCACCGCTCAGGCCCGCCACCTCCTTGATGGCCCCCGTGGGGCTGGCTTCCTGTGTCGGCGCGTTGACAACCGTCGATCCCACCGCTCGTATCAACACGGTGATGGCCAACACGCCTGCCAACACGTACACCACACCTTTGGCCAACCACCCCGCCTGACCCACCTTCACCAACCCGGGATGCTCAGCGGCCACGGAGTTGGTCCAGTTCTTTCCAACCGATGCGGGGGTCATAGGTATCACCATGCCCAATCTGCGTCGAAGTCAAACGAGACCCCCGTAGACTTGGGTCTGTGATGTCACCTGAGCGAAGAGGATGTGGAACTCGGCATGGGTGAGTTGCTACTCGGGCCGATGCTGCGCCATGTCAGTGACTCGTCCGCCACTATTTTTGTGGAAACCGATGGGGCGGCCTCGGTGGACATCAACGGCACCGTCACACCCACCTTCGAGGTGGCTGGTCATCACTATGCGTTGGTCATCATCGAAGGGTTGCCGCCCGACTCGGTCACCCCGTACTCGGTGCTGGTGGACGGCCAGTGCCGCTGGCCGATGCCCGACAGTTCCATGCCGCCGAGCGTGATCCGCACGCTGGGTCATGCGGGTCCGCTGCGAGTGCTGTTCGGATCGTGTCGTGCCTCCGCCCCGCACGAACCGCCATATTCGCTGTCCGCCACCGACGACCCACAGGGGCTCGGCGTGGACTCGTTGCGAGCCCACGGATTGAGAATGCTCAGCCAACCGCCGCATGAGTGGCCCGACATCTTGATGTTGTTGGGTGACCAGATCTACGCCGATGAACCGTCACCGGAAACACTCAACCGTACGCGCACTCGCAATCCGGCCGACGCCACGCCGCCCTCGCTGGTCGGAGGGTTTGAGGAGTACACGTGGCTGTACCAGGAATCATGGACGCCGGACGTGGAGCGATGGTTGTTTTCGGTGGTGCCCACCGCCATGATCTTCGATGATCACGAGTTGATCGACGATTGGAACATCTCCGGATCGTGGGTGCACGAAATCCGGTTGCAGCCATGGTGGCAAGAGCACGTGGCCGGTTGCCTCATTGCGTATTGGATCTATCAGCATCTGGGCAACCTGTCACCACAGGAGATACGCAACGAGGCAATGCTGGAAAGGCTCATGGCAGGCGGCGACGGCGTTGACTACCTGCGAGAGTGGGCAGCAGAGTCCGAACGGTTCACGCCCATCGAGGGAGGGTACCGATTCAGTTTCGTACGTCAACTGGGGCGTACGCGATTGGTGGTCATCGATTGCCGAAACGGGCGAAACCTGGAGCCCGATAGGGCAATGGTCGGTGCCGAGGAGTGGAAGTGGATTGACGAGCAGTGTCGGGCAGGTGATGTGGACCATCTGCTGTTGGCCACATCGTTGCCCGTGATGGTGCCGGGTGGCCTTCACGGGCTACAGGCCTGGAACGCTGCCCTGTGTGACGGCCAATGGGGTAAATGGGTGGCACGCTGGTCCGAACGTATACGTCGCTATATCGACCTCGAGGATTGGCCAGCCTTTGACGCTTCGCTGCGCCGTTTGTTGGCGCTGATTGATGAGATTCGCACCGGGCCCGGCCACCCCACCACCATCTCTATCCTGTCGGGCGACATCCACTTCAGTTACGTGGCCCGTGCCGACTTTGCCGCTGATGGCAATGCCCCCTCGCAGCCGGCCCCCAGCCGAGTCCACCAACTCGTGAGTTCACCCATCCGCCAGTCACTACCGCGTCGGGATCGACGAGTGATTCGCTTCGCAGTGAGCCGGATCGGACGGCGTATTGGTGGGTTGATGACCCGCAGTATCAAGTCGCCTCCGCAGATCGCCACGTGGACCCTCACCGACGGACCAGTGTTCGCCAACGAAATGAGCATGCTCATCATCGAAAGCGAAAACATCGAGTTGGTGGTGGAGCGGGCCCGGCCCGATGACAACGGATCACCAATCCTGGAAACGGTGATCCACACCAGTTTGTGACGCGGGTCAGGCGGGTGGCACTGCAGGGTCCAACGGCGGTTGCGGAACACATATCAGCAACGCTGCGGGTCGTATGCGTACCTTGAGGTTGCGAGTCTTGGTGCGAGCTCCACCGTCAAGTTCGTATCGCACCTTGTGCTCGAACCGTACGTCGACCTTCTTGGCCTTGGTGGACTGGATCAGCGGCGACTTGTCGGCGTCACCGTGGCCCACTACCCGGCTGAGAACACGTAGCCACTGCAAACGCCCTTCCGCACTCACGACACCCACGTCAAGCAGACCGTCTGTGGGGGTGGCGGTCTCGAACACTCGAAGACCCCCAATGACGGTGCCCACGTTGCCCACCAATACACAACTGGCCGGGCCGTCGAACCATGGCGCGCCATCCACCTTGATCTTGGCCGTGGTGCGCGCCGCCGACATTGCTTTGACGCTGCCCCGCACATAGGCGATGCGACCCAGTCGTTCCTTGGCTGCACCATCGACTTCGGCAATCATCATGCCGTCGAATCCGGCACCGCCCATGACCGCAAACGTCTCACCGTTCATGGTTCCCACGTCGAGATGGCGTCGCTCGCCGTGTAGCGCAATCTTGACCGCTTCGGTGATGTCGGCGGGGATGCCAAGGTTGGTGGCCAACAAGTTGGCGGTGCCTGCGGCGACGATGGCAATGGGAACATCAGTCCCTGCCAGAACGTCGACACACTGCTGCACCATCCCGTCGCCGCCCCACACAATCACCAGTGAGGCGCCCGCCTCGAGTGCCGCTCGCACCCGCTTGGGTGCTTTGCGACTCTTGTCGACCTCGGCCCATATGGGCTCACGAACGCCGTACTCGGCCAGCACGGAACGCAGTTCGTTGAGTCCACCTCCGAGCATCTTTCCGGTATGGGCAACCACGGCAACCTTCATGAACGTCTCCCTTCGGCGGGCCAACAAACGGTGTTGAACGCAACACTGAACACCAACAGCAGACCAATGCCCATGGCTGCTCCGGCGAGAACATCCAGCGGATGGTGCATGCCTCTGTACATACGGGCCCACCCCACAGCCAAGGCCGCCACCAGTACCCATGCCACAGCCAGGAATCGGACAACTCGCGCAGTCGCCGACTTCCACAGAAGTACGGCGATGAATCCGTACAGCACGATGGTGGCGGCAATGTGTCCTGAGGGGAAGCTGCCGGTACTCGGCACCGATCCGAGGTGCACAACGGTGGGTCTGGCCCTACCAACGGAATACGAGATGGTGAGAAAAGTCCCAAGTTCCACAGCCAGCAGCGCCGCCAAATATGCACTTTGGCGCCAACGGCCCCGAATGGCCAACAGGATGGCGATCAGTAGACCTACCGCCACAATCGACGGAGCGTCGGCCAGTTTCGACCAATACAACGAAACGCTGTTTTGGAAATGGGTGCGGTGCTGGGCAAACCAGCTCACGGTGCGTTCGTCCCAGGCGATCAATGACGTGTGCTTCAACGGTCCTACAACCAGCAAACCCGCAGCAATCAGCAGCGCGCTGACAAGGATGTATCCAATCACCAGAGTGCCGAGGGGCTTACGCCAGCCATGATGAGTAGTTTGATGAAATTGACTCGTCTCCTGGGCACCGGTGGTGTGGGAGAGACGTAGTGATGTCATGGGTGTGGGTTTACCCAGACCCTCGCCGGGGTAAACAAGTAGTTGTGTCCCCACTGGCAACCGTTCCGCTCGTGGCTCTGCCGTTCGGTGTCATGTCATATGCGGTTATACGACGTTGGCCTCATCGCGATCCGCTGTCGCCCCGAGTGGTGGCAACCGTGGTGCAGGAGATCCACCGCCATCCCCGCCTTCGTCGGTTGCTGCGCAGTCGGATGGACCCAGCCACTGAAACGGGTTTGCTGCTGACGGTAACAGTCGGTGTGGTGGTGGTTTCAGTGGCGGCGTTCGGGATCATTGCCGAGATGGTGCGAGCCAATCGTGGGCTGGCCTCCTATGACCTGTTCTTTGCCAGATGGGGGGCACATCACGCCACGCCGGCGTCAACTACAGGTTTGAAGCTCGTCAGTCTGCTCGGGGGATATCCACCGGTGGTGTTGCTCTCGTGCGTGGTCGCAGCGGCTGAATACCGACGCCGATTGTTTCGCAATGTGGTGCCCCTGGTGGTCCTGGTGGTGGGTGGCCAGTTCGCCGTCACCAACCTCATCAAGTTCACGGTTGACCGAGCCCGTCCCAACATCGCTCAACTCACTGGTTTTGCCGGGACGTCATTTCCTTCCGGCCATGCGGCGGCGGCCGCTGCCACCTATGCCGTGTTTGCACTGGTACTCGGAAGGAGACGAAGCCCGCGGGTGAAGTCATTGCTAGGCGGCGTGGCGGTCAGCATCGCGGTAGCCGTGGCGGCCACCCGAGTGCTGCTCGGGGTGCACTGGTTCACTGATGTTCTGGCGGGAGTGTTCATCGGGTGGGCCTGGTTTGCCAGTGTGTCGCTGGCCTTTGGCGGCCGGGTCATGCGATTCGGTGCCCCGGTAGTTTTGGCTGAGATAACGGCGGAACCTAAAACCGTACAGGCTGCTCAGCTCGGCGACGCCCCAGCCGAAGGGGTCAATAGGGCGATGAACTGACGCGAACGCGCTATGCGGATTGTCAACGCGCGTGTCGATAGGCCACTCGTGATGACGTTTCGCTCAGTGGCGCGTGCTCGTATCAGCGCGTCGCAGTTGACCCCCGCGTTGGCCACCGCTTGGCTGCGCTAACCGGGGCGATGTTCATCCTCACCTCCTCGCTGGTGGTGGTGGAGTCGCTGGTGGGCACCACTTCTGCCTCTGCTGATCCGGCCGTGGGCCCGTCCGTAGGTGCCGGTGTCGCCGGTCCCGGCGCCAATGGAACCACTGGGCTGGACAACTCGGCCATCATCGTTGTCAATGGTGGCGTGGGTGGACAGGTTGCAGGCGGCGGCACTGGCGGTGTCAACTCCAACAATGCGGCCCTGAACGGCGCCAATGGCGGAGCTATCGGAATTGAAACTGGGGGCAACGGCGGTCCTGATAATGATTATGATTCCGGACCGGGGGCGGTGCTGGATATACGGGCGGCGGCGGTGGTGCCAGTACGGTGAACACCAGCGCGACGGGTGGTGGCGGTGGCGGCGGCTCCAATTGGGTGGCGGCTGCGTCCCCGACCGTGACGGTCGTGGCGCCTGTATCCATCAGCGGTGCTGCAGGCATCACCACTGCGGCGGGAGCACTCCCCGGCAAAGACGGAAGACTGAATATCGATTGGCTGCCGTGCCAGTCGATGTTTGGCGCCATGTTCGGTTCGTGTAGAGGTATCGACCCTCGTGATCTTTGATCCAGGCCAGTGTGGGGCTGGCGCCCATGAACACTTTGAAGCTTTACGCTCCAATCGAGTGGATGTCTCCGTTGTCCGGGATGAGGGTCATACTTTCGCTCGTATAGCCA
>JANYHQ010000175.1 GCA_025358985.1 Acidimicrobiales bacterium | reverse complement strand
CACCGAAGCGTCGTACCAGGCCCCGTGCCTCGATGGCCGCGCTCGATCCCGCCCCTGCAATTGCCGTACTCATCGGTGCGTGCCTATTTCACATCCACGCCGCGCAGAATCCGGATGCGCTCCTCCAGAAACGCCAGCGCCGTCCACTCCGGTGACAACACCACATGGTCGGCGGGATGCAGAAACAACGGAGTGGACATCCGACTTCGGAATCGCCCATCGCCGGTGGGATTCACCACACGATGCGTGGTGGACGGGTAGTACCCAGTGGTGGCCAGCGACAGCATGTCACCGGCGTTGATGACCAACGTGCCCGGGTCGGCGGGCACGTCGTGCCAGTGACCGCCGGTGTCGAGGACCTGCAGGCCGGGTTCATGTGAGCCGGGCAACACCGTGAGCAGATTGATGTCTTCATGGGCAGCGGCGCGCACCGCGTTGGGGGCCTCGTTGCCGGTGAGTGGCGGATAGTGCAACACCCGCAGCATGGTGCGCGTACTGCCATCGAGCATCTGCGACAACGGCATCGACAACTGAGCACAGACCTCGTCCGGCGTTCCCTCATCCACCCACCCCAGCAACATGGTGGCCAACTCCGCTCCGAGGTGGCGCAACTGGCGGGCCGAGTCCGACACTTCCGTGGGGTACTGGCCCCCGTCGTAGATGTGGAAGAACTCCTTGAGGTCACGAACGGTTGCGCCCTTGGCCGTCTCGGCGATGAACGGCGGGTAGTACCCGTCTTGACGGGGAGTGAACTGGTACGCCATCTTGGCATCGCCTTGGAAGAACCCATGCCATTCGTGATGGACATGTTCCACCAGTTCCGTGGGTACCGGGTGATTCACCAATACCGCGAAACCCGTGGTGCGCAGAGACGTCACGAAGTCCTGCGGCGCGGTGGGTGATTCCATATCTACGACCAGCACGTCCATAGGGCCAAAGTACATCGGCGGACCCGTATTGCTAAACAGTGATCCATGTCTGACCCGTTGTCTGAGCTGGTTGCGCTGATACCCAACGATGCTCGCATCGTTGCCGTTGCTGGTGCCGTGGCAGCAGGCAAATCGACCCTGTCGAGGAACCTGGCGGCCCGCCTGGCCGAGAGCGGCAAGGGCGTTGTCGCCGTGGTGTCCACCGACGGATTCTTGATGCCCAACATCGAATTGGAACAACGGGGACTCCTCGAGCGCAAGGGGTTTCCCGAGAGCTACAACGTCAGCGCACTGCAGCGATTCGTTTCGGCCGTTCGTGAGAATCAACCCACCATTGCCGTGCCGGAGTACTCGCACTCACTCTTCGATGTGGTGGAGGGGGCAACCATCAAGGCACCCGACATCGTCATCATCGAAGGGGTCAACGCACTACAGCCCGATGTGGCTGCCTTGGCCGATGTCTGTATCTATCTCGATGCACCCGACGACGCCGTCATCAGTTGGTACACCGACCGATTCGCAGAGTTCACCGATGAGGCCCGCCTCAGCAACCAGGGTTTCTATGTACGCTTTGCTTCGTTGGATCGCCAGGAAGTCACCGACGTGGCTGTCCACGTATGGAACACCATCAACGGCCCCAATCTCCATAAACACATCAGGCCCACCATGGCCCGAGCCACCGTCGTGGTCACGAAGCGATCGGATCACAGCATCGAATCAATCAGACAAGGCAGCCCACGATGCATGTGATCATTGCCGGAGGCGGCATTGGGGGCCTCACCGCCGCCATGGTGTTACATCATCGAGGGATTGAAGTCACGCTGTACGAGGCGGCCGCCGACCTACGGCCGCTGGGAGTGGGTATCAATATACTCCCGCATGCCATGGTCGAGTTCCACCAGTTGGGCATCATGGACAACCTCTTGGCATTGGGCGTGGCCACGGCCGAGTTGTGCTTCTTCAACCGCCACGGTCAACTCATCTGGCGCGAGCCACGCGGTACCGACGCTGGCTATGTCGTGCCACAACTCTCGGTACATCGCGGTCGTCTCCAGGTGGCGCTGCGTGATCACGCCGTACGAATGATGCCTGCTGATTCGATTCGTCCCGGTCACGCCTTTACATCGTGCGTCTCGCATGGAGATGGTGGCGTCGACGTCGAGTTGATGGATAGAGCCCACTCCACCGCCGTCACCGATCATGGAGATGTGCTCATCGCGGCCGACGGCATCCACTCCACGGTGCGCAAACAGTTCCATCCCAGCGAAGGACCGCCACACTGGAGCGGCAACATCTTGTGGCGGGCCATCAGCCGCGCGAAGCCGTTTCTCACCGGGCGGTCCATGTTCATGGCTGGCCATCTGCCACACAAGTTCGTGGCCTATCCAATCAGCGCCGTGGGTGACGATGGCCTGTGTGACATCAACTGGATTGCCGAACTCGACCGCACTGCGCTGGGGCCGCCGGGGCGCGAGGACTGGAACAAGCGAGGTGTCCTCGACGATTTTCTTCCTCGCTTCCAAGACTGGCGTTACCCGTGGATCGACATCCCGGCGCTCATCACCGCT
>JANYHQ010000550.1 GCA_025358985.1 Acidimicrobiales bacterium | reverse complement strand
TCCGCCGCCGATGCGTCCACCTGCAGCGCTGCTGTCAACTGACCGAGCCACATCACATTGTGTGCTCCACCAGAGCGCAGATATCCACAAGGTGGCTGGCCCTTGCCACGAAGCTGGTGAAACCCCACCGTTCGCGGTGTGCGGCGATCTGGTCAGTTATGTGAGCCACTGTGCCAACAAGAACAAACGGGTTGTCCTCGACGAGAGCCATGTCGATGTCGGCACGTCGTGCGAACGACTCCATCGTTGCTCGCCGATCGTCAGTGATCTTGAGGCGCTGAACCAGTGCTTCCACCACTGGCCCATCACGATCTGTTGCGCCCGTCCGAATGTGACTGATGGACTCGTCGATCTCGGCATGTGACCAACAGGGAACATGAGAATGCCCGTCGGACTTGGTGGCACCAAGGCCGGAAACGCTCACCGTCTCGCTGTGTTCACCGGCGAAGCGCAGAACCTTCGGCCCGTTGCCTCCGATGAGGAGCGGCACCGGAGTTTGACAGGCCACCGGACTTGCGATCTTGGCGTCGTTCAGGACGAAGTATTCGTCACGGCTGTTGACGACGTCGCCACGATTGAGCGCCCGGACGTGTTCGCTAAAGCGCATCATACGGTCGACTCTGGATTTTACGGTTGGGTAGTTGAGACCGCGTTGTGTCCATTCGGTAGGGGTATGTCCGGCCCCGAGGCCCATGACAGCCCGTCCGTCGCTCAACAGGTCCAACGTGTTGAGATCGTTCGCTATTTGCAGGGGGTGATGAACGCCCGTGTTCAGCACATATGTTCCCAAGCGGATCCGTTGCGTCACGGCGGCCGCAGCGGCGAGGGCAACGAACGGTGAAGCGCAACTTGCGGGATGATCCGGGACGAACAGCGCATAGAGCCCAGCCGACTCAGCCGTCCTCGCCACCTGCACAAACTCTCTCGCGCTCGTGGTATCTGCTTGAACACCGAACCGCGTCAGGTCGCCCATGACACGACTCTAACGACCGTCACCGTTGCGATCAGAAGTACAACGTACGCGCCCGAAATGCACCCCCAACGGCCCCAACGCGCCCGAGAGTTGTTCTCAGGGTGGTTCTCGGGCGCAATCTGCGTCTGTCAGACGCTCAACGCGCCCGAGAATGGAGCTGAGGCCCACTCTCGGGCGCAAAAGGCCCCTCCGGTCCGCCCCCCGTCAGGCCGACGAGGCTGTGAGGCAGGCTGCGATCATGGCATTGATGGTTGCATCGCTGGAGGTCTGTTTCGTATCAGATGTTCCATGATTTGTGCAGAGCAGACCAGTCGCTAACGCTTTGTTCTTCACCAAGGTCGGAAGCTCCTTCTTGGCGTAGAACGAGATACCGCCCGCAATCTGCGAGTAGGTCTTGTCGAGGACGGTGAAGTGGTCCACTGCGTCGACGAGGAAGGTCACATTTTCCGCTCCGGTGGTGGGAAGACTCTTTCGGTAGTCCCAAGGTACGCAGCGTCGGGCACCGCCAACATCTGCGATCCGTCAGCCAACGTCACCAACGTGGCTGGAGAATCCATAATCTTTTTCGCAGTTGTTCCGGTCGGCGCGAATCACGAGCTCTTTCTGCAGGTACCCGCTCGACGAAATGGTCACCGTGACCATTGAACCTGTCGCTGACGGCTTCTTCACCGGAGCCTTCTTCGCTGCAACCGTCCAGGTCGGGCCGACGCCCAAGCGATCGAAGAGGTTGACACGGCCACGGTGAAGACGGCCGGAACAAGCAAACATACGGCCAGACGGAGATGACGAGACATGCTACGAACCTACGAAAGCCCGGAGCACTGCGAATCAGGGAAACCATGTATCGCCTCTCAGTTCGTATGCGCAGCCCCTGACATGGCAGCGTGGGTTCATGACAGTGATCACCCACGACGACGGCCCGGTTCGCATACTCACCCTGAACCGCCCCGAGGCACTCAACGCCCTCACGCCTCAGCTGCTCGAAGATCTGGCCACGGCGCTGGAATCGGCGGCCGCTGACACTGCGGTGCGGGTGGTGGTGCTCACCGGATCTGGGCGAGCGTTCAGTGCCGGTGTCGACCTCAAGGCATTGGCCGCCGCTCCGCCCTCGAGCGGCAACGTGGCCGACTCGCTGAACGGGCCCGCCCGGCGGTGCACCGAATTGCTCTCCACCATGGCCAAGGTCACCATTGCCAAGGTCAACGGATTTTGCTTCACCGGCGCCCTGGAATTGGCGTTAGCATGCGATCTGCTGGTGGCGGCCGACGAGGCCAAGATGGGTGACACCCACGCCAAGTGGGGACTACGACCCACATGGGGCATGAGCGCACGCCTGGTGCAAGCGGTGGGCATCGTACGGGCCCGTGAGTTGTCATATACGGCGCGCACATTCACCGGCGCCGAAGCATTGGCATTCGGTCTGGCGTCGTACTCGGTGCCGCTCACCGAGTTGGATGCCAAGGTGACGGAGGTGGCGGCCGCCATCGTGGCCAACAGCCCCGAAGCAATCACCGCATACAAGGACCTCTACCGCAATGCCCAGGACCGTAACCTCAGCGATGGTTTGTCGTTCGAATACGTCACCCACTATCCGCTGTCTGGAGCAGGCACTCGACTGGATGCGTTCGGCAAATAGGGCGGGGCGAACAGAGCCGTCAGGACATCCCCAGTTGCCGGGCGGCGGCGGTGGCTGCTGCCGCCAGTAACACCACCGTGATGAAGCCAGCCCGCCGAGAAAGCGCCACCACTGCCACCGCTAGGCCAACCGCCCGGGCGTCGAGCACCAGATGACCCTTGGTGGCAAAGGCCGAAGTGATCACCAGGGCCGCCAGTAGCGCCGCCGGCATACGGGTCACTACCCGCTCAAATAGGGGCGGAAGGGTGCGATTACCCAGCAGCAACGGGCCTGCCGACTTCAGCGCATAGGTGCCCAGCGACAACACCGCCAGCACAATCCAACCGGTTCTCATGCAACTGCTCTACGAGCGGGTACCAGCACCACCAGTACGGCCGCCGCCGATGC
>JANYHQ010000541.1 GCA_025358985.1 Acidimicrobiales bacterium | reverse complement strand
CTATCCCCGGGCTCACCCCTAACACCACCGGCTTCAAGATCTCTATCGACGTCACCCAATCCGCAGTGGCGCTGTATAAGCCAACCACCCCTGACGCTGCCGCGCTGGCCGGTGACAGCACCCAAGACGACAGTGATTCCGACGGGATACTGAGCGGATCCGTGGTCACCAACACCGTGAACACGGGGTCGCCCGGTTCCAACGACCACACTCACGACTTCGGGTTTGTACCGGCCTACAGCGTGGGCAACCGGGTATGGCTCGATGATGGCAGCGGCTCTGGTGGCGTGGCCAATGACGGCTTGCGCAACGGCACGGAACCGGGCGTGGACGGCGTCACCATGCGTCTCTATCTGGCCGACACAGCAGGCAACCCAGCAACGGTGGCCAAAGATCTCAACGGCGTCGACGTAGCCAATCAAGTCACCGCCGGGGGAGGGTTCTACCGCTTCGACAACCTGCCCCCAGGTAAGTACATCGTGGTACTCGACAAGAACACGGCTGCGGGTCTAGCGGGCACGTCATCGTCTACGGGCAGCGGTCAGAAGGTCGATCCCAACACCGATATCGACAACGATGACAATGGTCTCGACACACCACTAGCAACCGGCAGTGTGCTGCCCGGCGGTATCCGCTCCGGCGTCATCGACCTCACTGGCGCAGAGCCCACCAACGACACCGACGGTGGAGCAATCGCCGGATCCGAAGCCCCCAATGACCGGTCCAACCGGACCGTGGACTTCGGGTTCGCCCCCGGCTACAGCCTGGGCAACCGGGTATGGATCGATACTGATGACAACGGCACGCAAGAGTCGACCGAGGCGGGTGTGGATGGCGTGGTGGTGCAGTTGCTCGATGCCACGGGAACCACGGTGCTGGCCACCACCACCACCGCCAACGGAGGTTTCTACCGCTTCGACGGCTTGGCGACTGGTGACTACAAGGTGAGAATTGCCGCCTCGAACTTCGTAGGTGCTGGTCCCCTGGCTGGTTACGCCAGTTCCACTCCCAGCGCGGCCAATCCCAATACCGATATTGACAAAGACGACAACGGCATCCAACCAGCCACGTTTGCGGCCTATCTCAGCGATGGTGTGCTGAGTGGTCCGGTGACTCTCGGACCGCCCACCGAACCGTTGCTGGAAGACAAGGACCCTGTCACTTCGTCGAGCGATGCCCCCGATGCCCGGTCCAATCTCACGGTGGACTTCGGTTTCCACACGGTGGGGGCATCGCTGGGTGACCGGGTGTGGTCCGACGTCAACAAGAACGGTGGTCAAGATGCCGGTGAACCGGGTGTGCCGGGAGTGACGGTGCGCCTCATCGATACCACCACTGGTTTGCCGGTAACTGACTTGTTCGACAACCCAGTGCCGCCGAAGACCACTGATGCCAACGGCAACTACCTGTTCACGCTCCTCAAGCCAGGGACCTACAAGGTGGTGTTTGATCCAGCCACGCTGCCTTCCGGCACCACGTTCACGGTGAAGGACACCGGGGCCGACGACGTCGACTCCGATGCCAATCCGACCACCGGTGTCACCGACGCCATTGTGTTGGCTGCTGATGGCAAAATTCGTACCGTGGACGCAGGCATCGTGTCCTCCGTGGTGGTGGGGCCAACCACCACCATTGCAGGCACCACGCCCACCACGAACCCCAACAGTGGTCACCTATCCGCCGACGCCGCCGGCCTATCCGGTGATCACCAGCACCATTGCGCCGCCGCCCACGGTGGCCACCACAGTGGCTCCCGCTCCGGTGACCGTGGCCCCTACGGTGGCCCCCACGACCGCTCCGGTGACGGTGGCGCCCACCACCGTGCCGATGGGCTCCATCGTGTGTGAGGTGTTCCTCGACCGCAACCGCAACAAGGTCAACGACCCAGACGAGCCCGGTATCCCCGGGGTCACAGTCACCATTGTGGGACCCGGCGTGGAAATAACGTCCACTACTGGTACGGCTGGGAGTTGTGCGCCGGTGATGGTGCCGCCGGGCACCTACACCGTCACGATCACTTCGGGTTTGAAAGCAAAGTCGGTACGCACC
>JANYHQ010000522.1 GCA_025358985.1 Acidimicrobiales bacterium | reverse complement strand
GGGGTTCAGCGCTTGTTGTCGGTGGGATCAGTACCGGGCTGGGGATACGTGTTGTACCCATCACCAGGCCAGCCCACATACGGGAATCGGTTCAGGAACTCGCGGTCATTGAAATTGACCCCGTCGCCGAGAGCATTGTTGGGGAACACCTTGAATTCCTTGGAGAAATCCGTGGCTCCGGCCACAACCTGCAAGGCGGTGTCGATGACATCGTCAGACAGGGCGCGACCATTGGGGAAGGCGGACTTGGCTATGGAGGTGTTCAATCGCAACTGCTCGGAAGGCTTCACGCCCTTCGGCTGATTCAGGCCCGGGATACCCGTGAGGAAGATCGTGGCGAGATCCTCACGTCCACCCAGTTTCAGACCCGTACTCACCGACGTGGGTACCTTCACACCCGGATACAACACCGGGATCAGTTTGCCGAGTTCCGGCTCCAATACACCCTTGGCGAATTGGAGATCCTTGTCGGGAGAGGAACTGTTGAACAAGTCCTTGGCGCCTACCGGCACGATGACCTCATTCACCAGCGGCTGACCCAAACGGGCTACCTGCTTCCACGTGTCGGCTGCTCCGCCCACACCGGGCACCCGACGAGATGTGGTTGCCCACATACCAATCACGGGATCGCCATTGGTGATACGGCTCGACGGAAGCTGCAACACAATGGAATGCACGTTGAAGCCGGCCAGATAGTCACGTCCCGGTGCCGTCGGCAACGGGATGAGATGGGCCTGATTCAACGGACGCAAGCCACCGAGGTCGAAGATAGCACCGAGGTCAGCGAAGAAGGGATCGTCGCGAGGACCGGCGAACACCTTCATGGTGGAGTTTTCCAACGATCCAACGGCAGCGTCAGCCAACGCCCGATAGTTGGGCATGGAGCGAGGCCCCACGTTGGCCGGAGCGACAATCACCCCGGTTCCGATTTCCTTGGACACGCCTTCTTTGACCTCGGTCACGGTGTACGTCTGGCGCACATTGAGATCGGGGTCGTTCAACGACGTCACCTGATTGGTGTTGTAGAGGAACGTGGCGGGGTTGGAGTACGTGGTCTTGAACCGGAACTGATACTTGATGTTGGCCACGGCGTCACCGTTGTTGTCGATGTTGAACTCGTAGAGCACGTCATCGCCGAAACGGTGGAAGTTTGGTCCACCCGCTGGCTCTTCGAACGGGTTCACGTTCATCACGAGCGTGGTGGCGGCAGCATTGTCAGGGCTCACGAACGCATATACGTCGGTGAGATCAGCCACGGGATCTTCGCTGATGGCTGGGGCCTCGCGGTGACTGGAGGCCTTGGCCTGTGTCGTCATCGTCAAGGCCATGCCGGCGGCAAGGCCGATGGCCGGAATGCTCTTGAGAAGCTTTCTTCGTTGCACCATTGGGTAGGTCCTTTCATTGGTTGTTACGGGGGGAGGTACGTCCACGGGGGGTGGGCGCGTTTGAAGAAGCACGAGGGTGTGCTTCCTCACTTGATGCGCTTAAGACATCAAGAATCGGAGATCGAAGGACGAGCTATTGCCACCACGATCCAGTCAGTTCCTTTGGGCGCCACCACCACATTCATGGCGACGGGACCAGAAATTTTCGCTACTCGAGCCCACAGCAGTGCGGAACCGCCGAAACCTTCGAGTACTGGTTGGGGCTCGTCGAGTGTTTCTAAATCCCCGACGCTGGCCACTATGGGAGCAGCAGTGGTGTGACACAGCGCCGCACCGAGACCAACCACTCCGATGAGACCGCTGGTGTATTCGTTGGTGGGAGCAGGATCACACGCCTGGCGGCTGAGCGCCCATGCCTTGACGCTGGCCATCACTGCTGCGTCCTGCGCGGCCGACACGTCCGGATAGTGCTGCTCGGTGATGCGTCTGCTCCATACGACCTTGTAGCCGCTCCCCTCTTTGATGGTGGGTATCTGGACGGTGGACGATGAGGCGATGACGCCGTCGATGTCGCTGATGCGCGGGGTTTGGACAACCTCGATGGTGACCTTGTCGCTCAGCGTTGCACCAATGGTGAAACCCGTCCATCCACCGGCGTTGACTTGCTCGATGATTCGTTGTTTGACACCAATGCGATCCCGGTCGGCGGTACTCACCTGTGACCAAGCGGTGTCGGAATCGCCCTCCAGGGCAGCCCCGATCAGGGCTTTGACGGCAGCTGCGGGCGTTGATTCAGCGGCAAGGGGCAACGAAGCAGGCGTGGACGGTGAAACAGAATCGGGAGCGACGTTCTGTGCGGCACCCACACTGAAATTGAGGGCGGCCACCGACTTACCGGTGCTGAGGTGCCCAGTGGGTCCGCCGGGTCTGGTGGCGGATACCGAAGTACGAGCGGCCGCCACCGCCTTGGGTGAAGGGCGACTGCCGCCGCTTCCGGCGCAACCAACCAAGACGCCACCACCGAATACGCCAGTAACCAGCAGGGCCAAGCTCCGAGATCTGAAATGTGGTGCGACTGTTTTGTGCATTGTCATGGCATGTCCCCCATATGAGCCCGGCGGCCGTTGGGGGCCGACGGGTTCCGATGTGGGTTCTTCGTTGCACAAAGGCCGGTTGGATGAGTTCCGATGGCCAAATTTGGTGATGTGTTCAAGAGCTTTTCCATGATCTGAATCCGCGCTATACCCATCGCCGCAGGTGGTAAAACATCT
>JANYHQ010000518.1 GCA_025358985.1 Acidimicrobiales bacterium | reverse complement strand
CCAACGATCCCAGATGGCCCTAGTTCCACGGTGCACTTGATCCGGTAGACGTAGTCCCGCAGAACTCCGTACGCTTTCGTGTATGTCCACCTCCAGCTCACCCCGTCGGGTGGTTCTCACCGGATCCAGCGGTCTCATCGGTACCGCTCTCATCAACAAGCTCACGTCGGGCGGTCACACCGTCACGAGGATGGTGCGACGCAACCCGGGCCCGGGCGATGCGGTGTGGAACCCCACCACCGGCGTCATCGACAGCAGTGCGCTCGAGGGGGCCGACGCCGTGGTCCACCTCGCCGGTGAAGGCATTGCGGACTCCAAATGGACCGCCGAACACAAGCGGGCGGTGCTCGACTCACGGGTACAAGGCACCACCCTGCTGGCCCGTATCCTGGCCAAACTCGACGCCAAGCCGCCGGTATGGGTGTCAGGATCGGCCATTGGCTTCTACGGCAACCGGGGCGATGACGAGCTCACCGAGTCAAGCCCTCGTGGCTCTGGGTTCTTGGCCGACGTGGTGCAGGCCTGGGAGGACGCCACTGCCGACGCCGAGTCCGCCGGTATCCGCGTGGTTCACATCCGCACCGGCATCGTGATGTCGACCAAGGGTGGCGCCCTCAAACAGCAATTGCTGCCGTTCAAATTGGGGGTGGGTGGACGTATGGGGTCTGGCAAGCAGTGGCTGCCCTGGATCACCATCGACGATGAAGTGTCGGCCATCATGCATGTCATCAACACGGACACCCTCAGCGGACCGGTGAACCTGGTGAGCCCCCATCCAGTGACCAATGCCGAGTTCACCAAAGTCCTCGGCAAGGTCCTCAAGCGACCCACCTTCATCCCCATTCCGCTGTTGCCGCTCAAGTTGCTTTACGGAGAGGAGATGGTGAAGGAAATGCTGCTGGCCAGTGCTCGGGTACTGCCCACCAAACTGCAATCTTCGGGGTTCGCCTTCGCCGATACCGACCTACTCGCTGGCTTGAGGTCGCTACTGTCATCGCATGGCTGACCTGTCACCCCCCGTTCGATCCGGGGCGGTCGACGTTGACGTGATCATTGTGGGGGCCGGCCTGGCTGGTTTGTCAGCTGCCACTGCGCTCACGGCAGCTGGAGTGAGCGTGCAGGTGCTCGAAGCTGGCGATGGCGTAGGCGGACGGGTACGTACGGACGTCGTGGACGGGTTCGTACTCGACCGCGGATTCCAAGTGTTGCTTACGGCCTACCCGGAGGCGATGCGACTGCTGGATTACGGGGCATTGGATCTGAGGGCATTCGTGCCCGGTGCGTTGGTGCAGGTGGGTGGGGCGCGCCATATGGTGGCAGATCCGCTACGACGCCCTCTGTCGCTGCTGGCCACCGTGCGCGCCCCCGTGGGTTCGCTGGCCGACAAGTTGCGCGTGGCCAAACTGCGGTGTTCCAGCCAACGGGGCTCCATTGACGAGTTGTGGGCCCGGCCCGAGCGCACGGTGGCTGCGTACCTCGATGACCTCGGTTTCAGCGCCAAGATGGTTACCACGTTTCTGCAACCACTGTTTGCTGGCATCACCCTGGATCCGGAACTGGCGGAGTCATCTCGACTGTTCGAGTTCATCTTCCGCATGCTGTCCAATGGTGACAATGCGGTTCCAGCCAAGGGAATGCAGCGTATTCCGGAGCAGTTGGCAGCGGCCCTTCCAACCGGATCAGTGCGGTTGCATTGCGAGGTTGCTTCCGTCTCCGCCGATGCTGTCGGGATAGTCAAGTTGGTGGACGGAACCGAGTTGCGGGCCAAAGCCGTAGTGGTGGCCACCGAAGGTCCGCAGGCGGCTGCACTGCTCGGAGCCGCAGTGGAGGCGCCTGGTTCTCAAGGAGTCAGCTGTGTGTATTTCGCCGCTGACGCTGACCCCGTGGGCTCGTCGGCGGTGGTGCTCAACGGCGAGGGACGAGAAGCCGGACCAGTGAACAACCTGGCGGTGATGAGCAACGTGTCGCCGTTCTATGCACCATCCGGTCGACACCTGGTGGCCGCTGCTGTCATTGGGCCCCAACCCGGTTTCGACCCGGATAGCGGGGTGGCGTCAATCGACACTGACGCGGCACTGGTGGCTGCGGTCCAAACCCAACTGGTGGGGTGGTTCGGCTCGGCCGTACAGGGCTGGGATCATGTGCGCACTTATCATATTGCGCATGCCCAGCCCGCCTTGATGACCCTGTCGCCGCCCGAGCGCAGCGTCATAGTGCGCCCGGGAGTGTTCGTGGCTGGTGATCATCGTGATCAGGCCAGCATCCAGGGGGCTCTACGCAGCGGTACTCGTTGCGCAGAGGCGGTTCTGGTGGCGCTGGCCTGATTCCTTCTTCTGCGTTGGGTCAGTTGGGGTTGCGGGCGATGATGTCGTCCACCATGCCGTAGTCCTTGGCCTCTTCGGCGGTGAACCAGCGGTCACGGTCGGAGTCGGCCTCGATACGTTCCACCGGTTGACCGGTGTGCTCGGCGATGAGGCGGGCCATGAGCTTCTTGGTACGGATGATTTGCTCGGCATGGATTTGAATGTCGGCGGCCGTGCCCTGCATCTGGCCGAGGGGCTGATGCATGAGGATACGGCCGTGGGGCAAGGAGTAGCGCTTGCCGGGGGCGCCGGCCGTGAGTAGGAACTGGCCCATGGAGGCGGCCATGCCCATACAAATGGTGGCCACATCGCTCTTGACGAACTGCATGGTGTCGTAGATGGACATGCCGGCATATACCGACCCACCGGGTGAGTTGATGTAGAGCCAGATGTCCTTGTGGCTCTCGGCGTCGAGCAGCAAGAGTTTGGCGTTGATCTCGTTGGCGACCTTGTCGTCGACCTGCGAGCCGAGAAACACGATGCGCTCGCGCAGGAGACGTTCGAACACGTCACCTTGGGGAAGGGCCGGTCCTGACTGGGCGAGGATTTCAGGGATGCTCATAAGTCCATGAGGATATGCGGGGATCGGCGCCTACGGGTGCGACGGGGGCCGATCGGGTCAAATGGCCCAGATCGGCCGAGCCGGAGGCGAGGTGGGCGGGGGTAAGGTGATGAACGGCTACGCGGGTGTGGCGGAAGTGGCAGACGCGCCAGGTTTAGGTCCTGGTATCGAAAGATGTGCAGGTTCAAGTCCTGTCACCCGCACAAGCTTATGACCAGGGGAAACAGGGTTTCCTTCGCTCCTGTCGGTCGGTTTTGGCAATTGCTAACGGATTGCTAACGGACTCGGTACTCTTGGCAGGGTGAAAGGGCACTTCAAGAAGCGCGGCGAGAAGTGGTACTTCTGGGCTGAGCTCGATCCTGGGCCCGACGGGAAGCGTCGGCAGGTGTCCCGTGGCGGGTTCCGCACACGACGGGAGGCCGAGGCCGGCTTCGCTGAGTACCGTGACGAAGTGCGGCGCGGCGGCCATGTCGACACGTCTCGGGTGCGATTGAAGGAGTACCTGGAGGACGAGTGGCTCCCCGCGATCAAGGCGAGCGTGAAGGAGTCGACGCATGCGCACTACCGGCGCAATGTTCGCCAGCACCTGGTCCCCCGCTTGGGCGCACAGCGATTGTCTGCGGTGTCCCCTGCGGCGCTGAATGCTATGTACGCAGACCTTCTCGCAAACGGTCGAGCCGACGGCACCGGCGGGCTGGCACCGAAGAGCGTGAAGGAAGTCCACACGATCTTGCATAAGTCGCTGCACGATGCCGTTCGGTGGGGACGTCTCGGCCGCAACCCGGCCGATCTCGCCGAGCCGCCGACGGCTCGGTCACCGGAGATGAAGATCTGGAGCGCCGAGCAGCTGCGGACGTTCCTGGCGTATGTGGCCGACGATCGTCTCTACGCAATGTGGTTGCTGCTGGCGACGACGGGCATGCGCCGTGGCGAGGTACTCGGGCTGCGGTTGCGCGACGTCGATCACCGGAACTCGCGGGTGCAGGTGATGCAGGCGCTGAACCAGGTGGAATACAAGCTCGTGTTCTCCGAGCCGAAGACGAACAAGGCGCGTCGATCGGTGGCGCTCGATCCCGTGACGGCGGGCGCGTTGCGTTCACACCGCGCAGCGCAGGCGGCGGAGCGGCTGGCCTGGGGCGAGGGTTGGACCGACAGCGGGCTCGTGTTCACCAACGAGGACGGCACGCCGACGAACCCGCAACGGATCAGCCGGGTGTTCGTGCGGAACGGCGAGCGGGCCGGGCTACCGGCGATCCGACTGCACGACGTGCGCCACAGCTACGCCTCGGCAGCACTCGCCGCCAACGTGCCCGCCAAGGTCGTGAGCGAGCGCCTGGGCCACGCCAACATCGCCATCACGCTCGACACGTACTCCCACGTGCTTCCTGCGCTGCAGGAAGATGCTGCGGCGAAAGTTGCGGCGTTGATTCTTGGGGCTCCAGGGTGAGCACCGTTCCTCTGCTTCCGTCCTATCGGTGCCCCCCATGAGTAGATCCTTCGTCAACGCTCTTGCGCTGGAATTACCTGCGGAGATCTTCGCCATGGACTGCGGGACCTTCGTCGTCGACATCCACCTGGACGATGGTCGTTGGGTGACAGGCCTCGTTCGCCAAGAGACCGTGAACGACTACGAAGAGGGTTGGCCAAAGCTCTCGGCAGCTGATCAAGCTCGACTGGTTGGCGAGTTCGCAGCGCTTCTGATGCTCGAGGCGGACGCTCGCTCGGACAAGCGATGGCCGCTGTGGCTCGCGTGACGCTCGAACACCGTCCCTGGTTTTGTCACACCCCTTCCGTAGGCTTGCGCTATACGGAGGTACGACATGGCTGAATCAGCAATTGAGTGGACCGAGATGACCTGGAACCCGAGCACGGGTTGCGATCGCGTGTCGCCAGGCTGCGACAACTGTTACGCAATGACCCTCGCAAAACGCCTGAAGGCGATGGGCCAGCCGAAGTACCAGCTCGATGGTGATCCCCGTACGAGCGGTCCGGGTTTCGGCCTCACCGTTCACGAAGATGCGTTGCAGGTTCCGCACAGCTGGCATTCACCGCGAGTCGTCTTCGTCAACAGCATGAGTGACCTCTTCCACGAGGACGTCCCGATTGCCTTCATACGCGACGTGTTCGAAGTGATGGCGGAAACTCCTAGGCACACGTACCAAGTACTCACCAAGCGCTCCAAGCGGCTGGCCCGCGTCGCCGACTCCCTGCAGTGGCCGTCGAACCTCTGGATGGGTGTGTCCATCGAGACGCAGCGCTACGCCTTCCGTTCCGATCATCTCCGAGACGTCGGCGCAGCTGTTCGCTTCATCTCGGCAGAGCCACTCCTCGGTCCTCTGGCTCTCGATCTGTCGGGCATTCACTGGCTCATCGCAGGTGGC
>JANYHQ010000503.1 GCA_025358985.1 Acidimicrobiales bacterium | reverse complement strand
GTCATGAGCTACAGCGACGCAATGAGTTTCTCGACCCGCTCATCACGGGCCTTGAACGGGTCCTTGCACAGCACCGTACGTTGGGCCTGATCGTTGAGCTTCAGATGGACCCAGTCCACTGTGAAATCACGCTTTTTCTCTTTGGCCTTCTTGATGAACTCGCCCCGCAACCTCGCCCGCGTGGTCTGCGGAGGAGTATCTATCGCTTCGTCCACTGCTTCGTCTGTGCACATACGTTCCACCATGTTGCGGTCTTGCAACTTGTAAAACAGACCACGCTTGCGATTGACGTCGTGGTACTGCAGATCCATGAGCGCCACCCTCGGATGCGACAGGGGTAGGTCGTGCTTGGCCCGGTATGCCTCGATCAGGCGGTGTTTGATGACCCAGTCGCACTCTCGGTCCAGGCTCAACGGATCCCGCTCGATGCCGGCCATGACGTGCTCCCACATGGCCAGGGCTTGCATCTCCATGGGGCTGAACCCCTTCAGTGCGGCGTAGCGCTGGGCCCTCAGGAGGTACTCGCTCTGGATGTCCCAGGCGCTGGCCTCGCGCCCATTGGCCAACTTCACACGACGCCGACAGGTGGTGTCGTGGCTGATTTCCCGGATGGCCCGAATAGGGTTTTCCAATGTCATGTCGCGAAGCACCACGCTCTGGTCCTCCAACATCCGCAACATGATCGACACCACTCCCACTTTCAAGAAGGTGGTGTACTCGCTCATGTTGGAGTCACCCACGATGACATGGAGGCGGCGATAACGCTCGGCATCGGCGTGGGGTTCGTCACGGGTATTGATGATGGGACGGCTGCGAGTGGTGGCAGAACTGACCCCTTCCCAGATGTGCTCGGCCCGTTGCGTGATGCAATACACGGCCCCACGAGCGGTTTGCAGCACCTTGCCGGCGCCCGCGTAAATGGACCTGCTCACCAAGAACGGGATGAGGACCTCGGTGTAATGACTGAGCTCGTCGCGGCGACTGGTGCAATAGTTCTCGTGGCAGCCATAGCTGTTGCCGGCCGAATCAGTGTTGTTCTTGAAGAGGTAGATGTCGCCCTTGATGCCCTCCTCGCGTAGTCGCTGCTCGGCCGAGCCCAGCAGGCTCTCCAGAATGCGCTCACCCGCTTTGTCGTGCGTCACCAAATCAAGCAACGAGTCACACTCCGGGGTGGCGTACTCGGGGTGGGACCCAACGTCGAGATACAGCCGGGCCCCGTTCTCCAGGAACACGTTGGAGCTTCGGCCCCAACTCACCACCCGACGAAACAGGTATCGGGCCACCTCGTCTGGGCTGAGCCGTCGCTGGCCGCGCAGTGTGCACGTGACCCCGTACTCGTTTTCAAGACCGTAGATCCTGCGCTCCATGCGAGGGCAACCTAGTAGGAAGCCACCCTGTAGCAAGCAGCAGCCACACACTTGCTGGCGAAGTCGCTCAATCGACGACAGGACCCAGGGTGCGGCGCTCGTTGAGTTCGGTGGCCAGGTCCGCCAGGGCGCCGTCGTCAGCCGACAGCAACGCCCAACTTCGTTGCTCTGGCCACTGATCGAGCTCACCGGCCAGGCGAATCAGTGCTGGCCAGTCGTCGATGAAGGCGTCGACCTCCAACACTCGGCGCAGCGCCAGAGCCAGGGCATCTTGAAGAAGCGGCGTATCAACGGCGCTCATCAGTAGCTCTACGTCTTGCTTACGGAGGCGGGTCACCCCTGCTGGGGAGGCGGGGCGTATGACACTGGCGCCACCGACGACAGCAACGCCAACAGCTCGGGCCCCTCGAGTCGACGGAAGGCACGCCGCTCCACGCTGCGTTCCAACACCGCCACCTCCAGTTCGCGGTCGGTGAGCGTACGATCCGCCCCCGTGATGGCCAGTGACGCTGCTGCAATTGCGGTGGCCAGATCAGCGTTGCGGACGAAGGCCGCTTTCATCCGTGTGCCGATGAGCTCGGCGTCGCCCCCCAGTACGGTGAAATCCTCTTCGTCCACCACGGTGCCGTCATAGAGCAGATGAAACAACCGATCGTCGGATGAATCTCCGTGGCCCACTTCGGCTACCAAGATTTCCACCTCCAGCGGCTTCATCTCGTGGGTGAACACCTGCCCCAGCATCTGAGCGTAGGAGTTGGCCAGCGAGCGGGCGTCGACGTCTTCGCGAGAGTACGAGTACCCGCGCATGTCCGCGGCGCGAACGCCAGCAATTCGGAGTTGATCGAACTCGTTGTACTTGCCCACCCCGGCGAAGGCAATGCGGTCGTAGATTTCACTGACTTTGCGAAGGGTACGAGAATGGTTCTCGGCCACCAACGCAATGCCGCCAGCGTAGGACAAACCCACCAGCGACCGTCCTCGAGCAATGCCTTTGCGGGCGTAGTCGGCGCGGTCCTTCATCACCTGTTCTGGTGACACGTAGTACGGCATGCTCATGCTTGTACCCCCCGAAGTGCGGCGCGCTTACGTTCCAAGAACTGCTCAAACCCTGCGGCGATCTCGGACTCGGGTACATCGGCGTAGCCCGCCGCAGTGATGGTGGCCACCGAGGGGAAGATGCCCCGAATGGCATCGGGACCGCCGGTGGCGGAGTCGTCATCGGCGGCCTCGAACAACGAAGCGGTAGCCAGCGACACGGCCTCGTTGCGGGTCATCGTGGGGCGCCACGCTTGTTTGATGAGGCCCCGGGCATAGATGCCGCCCGAACCGGTGGCATGGAACTCGAGTTCTTCGTAGCGTCCGCCGGTGATGTCGTAGTTGAAGATGCGACCCTCTCGACGGCGCAGGTCGTACCCGGCAAAAATGGGAATCACCACCATGCCCGAACCCATGGCAGCAGGAAGGTTCTGGCGCACCATGTTGCCCAACCGATTGGCATGCCCTCCAGAGACAGGGCCACACCCTCAACCTTTTCATAGTGTTCCAACTCGAGCTGGAACAACTTCACCATCTCCGCGGCGATGCCCGCCACACCCGATATGGACACACCACTGAAGCGATCGGCAGGAAACACCTTGTCCATGGATCGGTGGGCAATGACGTTTCCGGCCGTGGCCCGCCGGTCACCGGCCATCACCACACCGTCGGCGTAGCGCAGCGCAACGATGGTGGTGGCGTGGGTGAGCACCGGCGCTGACGATGCGGGCTCCGTGACCTGCGTATGGGCCAGGCCACTGCGCTGCAGCAACTCGGTAAAACTTGCGCCGGGATCAGCGCCGACTGGAAACACAGGAAGGCTCATCGCCGAGGCAGGGTAGATCAAGTCGGCGATGCACGTTGCCACCGTGCAGACGCGTCAGAACTACTGGCCACCTTTTTGTACGTAGCTCTTCACGAACTCCTCAGCGTTGACCTCGAGCACCTCGTCGATTTCATCGAGCAAGTCATCGAGCTCAGCCTTCAACTTGTCACCCTGCTTGGCCGTGGCCGGCGCTGCTTCGGCCACCTCGTCAACCTCACGCTGGACTGGTTGTTTGCGGATCTGCTCACGTTCAGCCATGTTTGCTCCTTCATACTGCCGGGCACTTGGCCCGGTGTTGATGCGCCCATGATTCAGGCGCCCAACCGGGCAAGGAGCTCGGTTGGTGTGTCACACCCTTCTAGCAGGGAATCGACGATATCGGCAGTGCCCCGCAATGGTTCCATCATCGGGACTCGGCGCAATGGGTCCACGCCGAGGTCGAATACCAGCGAATCCCAGTTGGCGGCGGCAATCCACGGGGAGAACTTTTGCAGGCATCGGCCCCGGAAATAGGCCCGCGTATCGCGTGGAGGCTCGGTGACCGCCAGCGCAATGTCATCATCGTTGAGGAGGCGCTGGAACGGAAGCCGCAGAGCCAGCGACTTGGTGGGCCGGATGTCGTGATACTGCAGGTCCATGGCGGCCAGACGGGCGTCTCGCCACCGTAGGTCGTGACGTTCGCGGTATCCGTTGATCAGTCGATATTTGGCGGTCCAGTCCAACCGGTCGGCGGTGAGGCCCGGGTCGCGTTCCAAGTCCGTGAGTATGGACTCCCACTTCATCAAGATGTCTGTACCCACCTCCTGGCCCACCGCCTCCAGTCCACGCTGCTCGGCATAACGCTGCGCCAAGCGCAGGTACTCCCACTGAACTTCCACCGCCGTCATGCGCCGCCCATTGGCCATATCGAGTGCGCGAGTCAACGTGAGGTCCCACGACACTTGGCGCATGGCCTGCACCGGAGCAGCCAGGGCAAAGCTGTG
>JANYHQ010000495.1 GCA_025358985.1 Acidimicrobiales bacterium | reverse complement strand
CAGCGTATGGAAGACCACCTGCGTATTGCCGTGTGTTACTGGCACAGTTTCAATTGGCCCGGCAGTGACATTTTCGGAACCGGAACCTTTGATCGTCCGTGGCTCATGCCCGGAGTTGATCCCATGGAGGCGGCGTTCGCCAAGCAGGACGCGGCGTTCGAGTTCTTCAACAAGTTGGGCACACCGTACTTCTGCTTCCACGATGTCGACATGGCCCCCGAAGGCGCCACCTTGCGCCAGAGCAAGTCCAACCTCGACCGATTGGTGGCCCGTGCCGGCGAGAAGATGGAGGCCACCGGCGTGAAGTTGCTATGGGGCACGGCCAACTGTTTCTCTCATCCCCGCTACGCCGCCGGCGCCTCCACCAATCCCGACCCCGACGTGTTCGCGTTCGCCGCCGCCCAGGTACGCAACGCCTTGGAAGCCACCCACACCCTGGGCGGCGCCAACTACGTCTTGTGGGGTGGACGCGAGGGTTACGAAACCCTGCTCAACACCAGACTGGGTCAAGAAGAGCAGCAATTGGCCCGTTTTCTGCACCTGGTGGTGGAGCACAAACACCGCATCGGCTTCACCGGCACATTGTTGCTCGAGCCCAAGCCGCAAGAGCCCACCAAGCATCAATATGACTACGACAGCGCCACCGTGCTCGGCTTCCTCCAACGCCACGGACTCGACGGTGAGTACAAGGTCAACATCGAGGTCAACCACGCCACCCTGTCCGGCCACTCGTTCCATCACGAAGTGGCGTTCGCCGCCGCCCACGGTTTGTTGGGGAGTATCGACGCCAATCGCGGCGACCCACAGAACGGATGGGATACGGACCAGTTTCCCAACTCGGTGGAAGAGATGTCACTGGCCATGTACGAAATTCTGCGCGCTGGTGGCATTGGTACCGGCGGGTTCAACTTCGACACCAAGTTGCGCCGCCAGAGCATGGATCGTACCGATCTGTTCCACGGCCACATAGGCGGCATCGACACCTTGGCACAGTCGCTGCTGGTGGCGGCATCACTGATGGAAAACGATGCGCTGGAGACCGCCAAGGAACGGCGTTATGCGGGGTGGGCCACCGATCGAGGCCAACACCTGCTCAGCGGCCCCACCACTCTGGCCGACATGGCCAATGAAGCACTGGCCGCCGACCTCAACCCGTCACCGGTGTCTGGTCGCCAGGAGTTGTTGGAGGGCTTGGTAAACCGGGCCATCTGGTCCGTCCGGTAGTGCCTACGACTCACATGCGGCCGGCCCGATCGACCTCCGATTATGAGCTATAAGTCGATTTCGGCCAGAACTTCGCTGATGATCTTGGTCACCTTATGCGGTGGCATCTCCTGACCGCCCTCGGCTTCAGCTATGTCGTGGGCAAATCCCTTGACCGACGGGTCCCCACCCACGAGCACGTGACGCAGTGCTTCGGCGCTGGGTTCCGGATCGCTCAGGGCCTGCACCGCCTTGTGGACATCGGAGTCCGGGTCAACTGCCACCGCATGGACCACCGCCATGGCCTCTTCGCGGCCCGATGCTGTTGACGTTGCGGGCTGGCGGCCTGGGTCTTGATGCAGGTCCCATTCGGCGAGGGCTTCCACGTAGCCCGGTTGGCCAGGATGCAACACCCGGGTGGTGGGTGCACCGATGCCTTCATGGGGCGTGGCCGCTTCGTCTTGGTCGTGATCATGGCGTCCAGCAACTATGGGCACCGTCAACGTGCCATCGTCATTTCGTATGATGTCCATGACCGGGCCCATACCCGCTCAGGCTGACATTCAACCTTTCCCGGTATAACGAAGCGGCAAGCGAGAAGATGCGTGCATAGGTTCACCTGGACAACTCCCGAGGATGACGGCGAAATGAGCCTCTCGGGAGATATCGACGATGAGGCCGGAGATTCTTTGGCAACTGTCTTCTCGGAGTTGATTTCCCACGGCTCGGATCGCCTCATCATTGATGTCAGCGGGGTGACGTGCTTGAGCCTGGTGGGGATGGACGCCCTGATCAGCGCGGCCGGAAACGCATCGGCGTTGCGGGTACAGCGGGGCAATGGGGTGGTTGACCAACTCATATCCCAACTGGGAGTGCACTACCTGTACGGGCCGGCCCGGCGCACGGCGGACGGGTCGTAGCGGACCACTAGGGTCGAATAGTGATGACCGTCATTGCTGTGATCCTCGGCGTCGTCGCGCTCGCTGCCTTCGCCGCCACCATCGTTGGCATGCGGCGTTTGAGCCAGCAGCGAACAGCTACGGCAGTGGCTCAGCAATCGGTGGTGCAGGCCCAGCAGCAGGTGGCGACCGCCGATGCAGCCCGAATCCAAGCCGATGAACACGCCAAGGACGCCCAGGAACTGCTGCAGGCCGCCGAGGCCCGAGCCGCTGCCGCCGATGACTCCCTCGCTGAGTTCACGGCCACGGAGTTGGAGCATCTGAGACGTGCCGCCACTGGGCTCGACCCACAGTTGTTGTGGGCGTTGGAGTTGACCCGCAGCGAACGTACGTGGCGCCACAGTGTTTCCATCGGGCCCAATCAGTCGTCGGTCCTCATGGGGTCGGTCAACGTGTTGGCCGACGTGTTGCAGGTGGAAGCGGACGCCATCCGTGAAGAGGTCGGCACCTACGTTGAGGTTCAAGCGGACGTACCTGCCGACGTCAGTGCGGCCGGTTGCCTGCTGGCGTTGCGGATGTCCCAAGAGTTACTGGCCACGGTGGTGCGACACGTGGAGACTTCCGTTCTGGAAGTGCATGTTGATGGCCCCGACATCGTCATCACGCTGTTGTCAACCGACGAACACGGTGCGTCCATCGAGCCGGGGGTACTTGCCATGCCCAATTCGGAGGGTGTCGAGCCCATTCCGAGTGGAGTCCGCATCCGCAACGTCATCGCCGCACCTGTCGCTGAGAGCGGCGTGTTACCCGGTCCCGTTCAATTCGCGCCCGAGAAGTGTTCTCAGGAGCAGTCTGGGGCGCAATGAGCGTCCCTCAGACGCATTTGCTCCCCAGACCCCAGCTGAGAGCAACTCTCGGGCGCGTCTTCACGAGGTGAGGACGACCGATACGGACCTCCACACCGGGTGACCACAGCACCACGGGGTTGCCGGTGGGTGCCGCCAAGCCGGCGGCTGACACCAGCGATTCACGGCATTCAAGAAGCTCTCCGGTATGTAGAACCCAGGCCGGATGGTCCACGTCAGCCCATACCAACTGGCGGGCGAATGTGGATCCCAGTGCCCATCGGGCCGAAAGGAACGCATCGCGTTCAGCAGTAGGTGATGTGTCGGTGAGGCGGTCACCGATGCGGATCGTCACCACACTGGTGGCCGAGCCCGCCTGGTCGGGGCGGGGCCAACGTCGAAGCGAGGTGTAACTCACCACATCGGGCGACGGGGTTTCGATGCTCATGGTGGCCCAGCAATACGGCAATCCGTAAGCCACGCGGGCAATCAGCGTGGGGGCCATTCGGGTGATGTCAAGGCTGAAGAACCACACCGCGCGTCGACCGCTGGAGTCCACGATGTACGTACGCACATTGGTTTCGGGGAACGTGGCGAATCTCCCAGCACTGAATCCCCCGGACGGTCCAAATGGCAGCCGGATGCGGCGCATATGGAATGGGATGAGACCCACCCAGGCGGCATTGTCGAAGGTATCCACTGTGTAGCCACGGGGCAGCAACTTCTGGACCATCGACGGCTCATACGCCCAGTGCAGAGACGTCAGGTTGTGCCAACCCTGCAACATCACCGGTCTGCTCACCGGTCGGGCGGCATTCAGCGTGATCGGTTCAGGGTCGGAGCCCGACGGGTACGTCATGGGCACACGTTACGAAGCCCCCGGCCATCCACCAACCTGGGTCGCCCACGTTGGCGATGCTGACGACCACTAGGTAATAACCACCCTGAGGTTACGGTCGGGAGCATGATGAAAAGTCTTCGTTCTCTCGGCCTCACTCCTTCAATTGCGTACATCGCAGGCTTCGCTTCGGTGGCCGCCAGTGTTGCAATCTGGAACAACAAGAAGGGTGAGGACGAAGCTCATGCTGAGCGCTTCGGCATCTTCGTTGGCCTTTGGGCTCCTACGTTCTTCGCCATCGGCAACGGTCTCGATGCTGCCGCGAAGTCCAAGTAACTAGTTCAGTAGCCTTACCGGAGTGGGGATGTGCGTCGTTGTGGGGTAACCCGCCATGATGACGCCATGCCCGCTCCCGATTACGCAGTCGAATACTCCGCTTGTCGATCACGCGTCCGTGCCATGTTGGCCGATGTGAACCCGACCGACGCCGCCATAATTGTTCCGTCCTGCCCCGATTGGACCGTCCGTGACGTCTGCGCGCACATCGCAGGCGTGAGTGCCGCATTGGTGGCCCGTGACAATCCCGGACCCGATGTTCAGGCCTGGGTCGATCGCTTGGTGCAGGAACGCCAAGACAAGACGGTTGCCGAACTTCTCGATGAATGGGAGTCGGTGGGTCCCGGCTTCGAGTCCATCATGCGAGCCGTGCCCAAGGCCTTTGGTGGCTTGGTGTACGACGTGGTGGCCCACGAACACGACATCAGAGGGGCATTGGGCCGACCTGGGGACCGTGAGAGTGACGGTGTGTGGGCCAGCTTGGAGATACTGGTGGCAATGGTGCAACGTGATTTGGCCGCCCACGGTCCCACACCGGGAGTTCTTCATCTGCGCGCAGATGACCGAGAGTGGATGCTGGGCTCAGGTGAGCCTGAAGTGTCGATTGACACGTCAGCGTGGGAGTTGATGCGACTGCTCGGCAGTCGTCGTAGTCGCGCTCAGATCCTGGCTGCCGGATGGAAGGGTGACGTGGAGCCGTTCATTGCCGCTATGGCCCACCTCCCGTTACCGGTCAGTGACATGGTGGAGTAACGCCTCAATGGGTTGCATGCGTTTGTGAGTTCTGTCAGTCTGTAGGCGAAGGGGAGTATCCCGTCACGGTGTCATCGTCAACACGGATCACTCGATGTGATCTCGGTGACCCGGCTCTGAC
>JANYHQ010000279.1 GCA_025358985.1 Acidimicrobiales bacterium | reverse complement strand
CTTTGCTCGAACGTCCGTCATCGCACACCGACGATTGATGCCAGAAGCTGCCCGAGGTCAGCGCCGCGATTGAATCGGGGGCGCCGTCGCTGGCCAGAAATTCGTCGATGCATTCCTGCTCGGATCGCGGAACCTCGATGCCGATCAGGACCCCAAGTCCCTGCCGGGCCGACTCAGCAGCAAGTCCGGCGACGAGTGCCGGAAATTCAGAGGTTCCTTGCATCTCACCGATGAGCAGCACTCGGCCCGAGCGAATCAGTTCGTAAGTCGCCCGCACGGCATCACCTACCGACATGATCCGTGAGTTCGGCGCATCGTGGCCGACCGGGACCGAGCCTCTCTCGTGGCTTATAAGGATGGCCATGTCGGCCCGAGCGATTGATGCCGAGCATCTTGGCGCCCCCGTGCTCCGGGTGACGTTCCCGATGGATAAATGCGAGAACTCGACTTCGAGGGCGGGCTTCCCGGGGTTCTTGCGGCAATGGACGACGAAGTGACATTCACCGAGGCAGCCGGTTTTGTTGTCGCGTGCGCCACCACGCGGTCCCCGTTCGGTTTCTGCATCGCCTTCACCAACTCAGCGTTGAACAGGGTGATGTCTTGACGGGTTGGATACGACACGTCTTCGGCGGCGTCGGAGGGTCTATGGGTCTTGGCCCAGCCAGCGACGGAACCCCAATCCCACACGCTGGTGCTGTCACCCAGAACCTCGAATGGTTGCGGAAACGCTTTACCCGGTGTCTTTACCCATTTACGGACAGCCTCAGAGGTGATGTGAAACCGCTCGGCAATGAGCGGAACGGTCACAAGATCGAGAGTCACCTGGGTTGGATAAACGCCTGGTGCAAGTTCGGTAAGTGCTTTGCGAGCGGCCGCAAGGGCCTTGAGAGCACTCGGGCTGTCCCAGTAGACGTTGACCGCTGGAAGGGTTCCAATGCCACTGCCGAGGATTCGCTCGTTGAGTGTTAGTGCAAGATTGCGTTCCTCAGTTTCACTGAGGGGCCGGTTGATCAGGAAGGTGAAGGAGTACGTGGTGGTTCCGCTCGTCGTCATGGTTCTCCGAGTGGGAAGCGGTCTAGGTTGCTGGTTGGCAACTGCCAACCGAGACTCTAGACCTAAGCACATCGGTTCCTCTAGTCCGGAACGTTGTAACCGCAACGACGAACGTAGCGATCGATCCTCGCCGCTTCGTGGACCGGTGACTGTGGCGTCGAACTGATGCTCATGCAGTTGCAGCAGTCCGAACCCCCGGACAACAGAGCTTTCCCCATGGGTGTGCGTGGCCACCATCGGCTAGTCGCACGGTAAAGCCAGCATCCTCGGCCCGCTTCAATGCTTCACGGATCTCCTTCTTCGAGTGAGACCAGGCCACAGGCACGTGTCACGTCCACTGAAATCTGGGCGTCACTCGACTCTACGAGCAGCCGCTGGTGGTGCCGCAAGCCGAGCAGACGTAACACGACCCGGCCCGGTTCATCTCGTTGCCACATGAGTAACAAAACGGAGCATCCACCGGACGTTGGCGACTGATGGTCGACTGGCTAGGCGACACCGCTGCTGTCGGGGTCGCCTGGATCGCCGGAGCGGACGTCTCCGTTGAGCGCTCATCCACCGTAACGGCTTCCTCCACACCGGGCAGTGTGGGCTGCATGCGCTCTTTGGATGACAGCACTCCGAGTTCCACTCGCTGCTCATAGGGGATGTAATCCAAAGCCAGTCGGCGGAAGATGTAGTCGAGCAGCGAAGTGGCGATACGCAGCTCGGCATCATCAGTCATACCCGCTGGCTCAAAACGCATGTTCGAGTATTTGCGGACGTACGTTGCCAGTGGCACACCGTGTTGCAAGCCGAGACTGATGGAAATGGAGAACGCGTCCATGATGCCGGCCAGTGTGGAACCCTGCTTGGACACGTTGACGAACAATTCACCCGGCCGACCATCGTCGTACTCGCCCACGGTGACATAGCCCTCGCAGTCGGCCACCCGAAATGCAAACGTGGTGGAACGACGACGACGCGGCATCCGCTCGCGCTGAGGCTGACGGATGACGGTGGTGGTGGAGGCCAGCATCTGCTCAAGCTCAACCACCTTGGCCGCCA
>JANYHQ010000146.1 GCA_025358985.1 Acidimicrobiales bacterium | reverse complement strand
GTTCGGGAAACCAGATCCATCGATGACCTGTAATGGGCTGCTCGCCGGTCTTGTCGCCATCACGGCTCCATGTGCATTTGTTGCTCCGTGGGCGGCGATGCTCATTGGAATCGTGTCCGGCTTTATCGTGGTCTATGCAGTGATCGTCGTCGAAAATACGTTCAAGATCGACGACCCGGTCGGCGCTATCGCGGTTCATGGCGCCAATGGGCTGTGGGGTGTGGTGGCAGTTGGGCTCTTCGCTGACGGCTCGTACGGCGGCGGCCTCAACGGCGTAGCCGGCGGAGTGAAAGGCCTGTTCTACGGTGATAGCGGCCAATTCGTCGTCCAACTCGTGAACTGCATCGTTCTTGTCACCTTTTGTTCCGTGATGTGCATCATCTTCTTCCGGCTGTTGGACAAAGTTGTCGGCCTTCGGAGCCTCGAAGCTGACGAGATCGCCGGACTCGACCTACCGGAGATGGGAGCAATGGCCTATCCCGACTTTCTTGAAGCACAGGGTTCGGTGTTTGTCTCCAGCAGCGATGCCATCATTTCGTCCGCCCCGAGCAGCGGTGTCGCCGCTCGTCTTCGCTCAAAGGTTGGCTCATGAAGCGTGTCCAGGCAGTCATCAAGCCGGAGCGGCTGGATCCGGTCCAGCACAAGTTGGCGGAGGCAGGCTTCATCGGCATCATGGTGCACGACGTTCGCGGCCACGGCAGCGAGGCCGAGCCGAGCGGCGAGTACCGCGGGGTGCGATTTACGATGACGGTGAAACATAAGTTGCTCATCGACCTACTTGTCGAGGACGACGAGGTCGCACCCGTGGTCGACATCATCCGCGAGGAGGCAAAGACCTCGGGAGCGGGCGATGGCCTTATCTTCGTCCTCGATTGTGCCGCCGTCTACCCCATCGGCGACTGAAGAAAATACGGCTGCGATCGCTGGGTGGTCGCAGCCGGCCGCGGCGCCAGCGCATGAAACCTCATTGATGTTCTCACCATCACTTCTGCGGCGGCGCGCATCTTTGCAATGGCTTATCAACGGGACCACGGAAGGCATCAACCACATCGGACACCAGATCGACACACGCATTACAGTAAATTAGCTGAGAAAATATTCGACATTAAAACCAAATAAGTGTACGGTCGTAGTGCAGCTCTGAGAGACGCCCCCAGGTATCGGGTGTTACCGACCGGTCGCCCATACCCGTCTTTGAGATCACGTCGCCGCCACGGCAGCCGAGGTCGGCGTTTCGTTCCACGCAGCAGGAAGGGCGTCGGCGATGGCCATTCGCAACATCTACCTGAGGATCGAAGAAATACCGGACTACAGCCCGGTTGAACCGAGCGGCCATGCAGGCGCCAACTATCGCCGCGATTGTATGCGCAATTCGGGGCATGAGAACGGAACGATTCCCGTTTCCGAAGTGGACGCGCGGCGGCTCAACGCGCTGATCTACCGGGAGTATCTCGACGCCGGTTACCTGATCCCCAAACCCGACCGTCTAATCTTGACCGATGTCAACGAGCCGGTGTTCACGCACCGCGTGCCGGGCACGGTGATCTACGCCCACCCGGGCGACCATCTTCATATACGGGTGGTGAATGCCGACACGATGCCGCACAGTTTCCATGTGCACGGCCTTGCGTACGGTATCGATTCGGACGGATCGTGGCCGTTTGGCACCCAGAGCAGCGACGGTCGGCGATCCGATGAGATATGTCCGGGCCAGTACTGGGTGTACCACTACACGGTCACCCACGAAATGATTGGGGCGTGGCCGTTTCATGATCATGCGCGTCATATTGGGGAGAGCATCAACCGGGGCTTGTTTGGCGGGATCGTCGTCCTCGGCGACGACTGCGAACGCCCCCACGACATGATCCTCCCGCCGTTGATCGGCGACTATCTGACACTGAAGACCGCCGTTGTGGAGGGCGGTGGCGAACACGACGCAGCGCCCGCACTCGTCGCGGGACCGGCCGACCACGTGGGCCACATGGGGGAGGCGCATGATCACGGGCCCGATCATGGTGGTGGGCATCTGCCCGAAACGAAGATCGATTTCGATCTGCGGGCCCGACGCGATTTCCTCGAGGAATGGTCCCAGCTCGACTACGCGCATCACTACCCGGCCCACAACGAAGCACTCCACGTTCCAGTGTTCCTCCACCAAATGAGCAAAGTAAAAGGCGCGGCGGCGTTCAACAAGAGCCCGTTCTCGCCCGGTGACGCACCGTTCGAAACCGTATTCGGGGCCGCCGGTACGTTCGGGTACCACTGCGAGATTCACCCCTCGATGCAAGGCACCATCGTCGTCGAGGTGGGCGGCCTGCCCGAAGCAGTCGTCGCGATTGTTGACACCGATCCGATGAACATGCGCTTTGAGCCGGCCGAGGTACACATCCAACCCGGAGGCAAAGTCCGCTGGACCGCACCAACGGTGAACACCCACACGATCACTGAAAACGGTGCTGGCCTTCCCAGCTACTGCCTCAACGGACGGTCCTTCGTCGGAAACACCCCGACCATCGCCGCGCACACCGGTCAAAAGCTCACCTGGTACGTGTTCAACCTCGACCTCGGCATGGGCTGGCACAACTTCCATGTCCACGGGCAACGTTGGAAGTTCGGAGGCGAAACGGTCGACTCGCGCAGCATCGGCCCCGCCGAATCCTTCGTGGTGGAAACCACCGCACCGCCAGTCATTCTGCTCCCCGCCGACATCGCCGCAACGCAAGACTCTGACGAGCGGCCTCACGACGCAAAGCGTTACGTGCTCCGCGGCGACTTTTTGTTCCACTGCCACGTGGAGATGCACATGATGCAAGGACTTGCCGGGCTCGTACGGTCCACCCAAACCGTGTGGCTCACCCCGGACCAAGCAAAACAACTTCAGGCCGAATCGGGCCTCCAACTCGACCCCGGCACCAACGCCTGCCCCGTCGTGGATGATCACCGCTGCGAAGAGTTCAATTGCGGAAAATGGGAACCGGTACCCGGCTCGACCGAAGTCTGCATGATGCACGCCGTGCTGCTGCCCAACACCGAACAGGTCCTCATCTTCGGTTACGGCGACAGCCGCGATGATCTCAGCCGTATCTGGGACTACAGCACACCAGCAGGAACGTTCCACACGCCGACGAACCAGCCCTTCGATGTCACCGTCCCGGTTCACAATCGTCCACTCGCAAACATCTGGTCCGCCGAGCACGCGTTCGTGAACAACCCCGCAGGAACAATCGTCGTGCACGGCGGATTCACCCCACGCGAGAGCTTCGCGTTCGACCCCGCCACCCGCCAGTGGTCCCATCTCCCGGCGACCACCGACGAACGGTTCTACTCCAGCACTGTGACGCTCCACGACGGAAAACTCGTCACCCTGTTTGGATCCGCCTCGAAATCGCTTGAAGTGTTCGACCCGGCAACGGACACGTGGTCCGCACCAATCCCGATGCCCGTCAACATGCACCACCACCAGTACTACCCATGGACCTACGAACTCCCGAACGGGAAGTTGTTCATCGCCGGCCCCCACGGACCAACCCAACGCTTCGACCCGCTACCAGCCGTCGCCAACGTCGAGTCGTTCAGCACAACGGCCGGTAATCGCAGCAACGGCGGTGAGAAAGGCACCTCGGTTCTACTGCCGTTACGACCACCCGCCTATTCGCCCCAAGTTCTCATTGCGGGTGGTGACCCGGCACCCGCACAGCAAACGGCGGAGATCATCAACCTGTCGGCCGTCGCACCGGTATGGACGTTGCTTCCGAACCTCAACCGAGCCCGCCCTCAACAAGTCAACACGGTGCTACTCCCCGACGGCCGCGTACTTCTCGCTGGTGGTATCGACAGTGCCGACGGCGGCCCCGCCGAAATCTTCGATCCGCGCAACCCGGCGGCGGGCTGGGAGCTGTGCGCCACCATGGCCACACCACGTGGCTACCACTCCGCGGCGATCCTCCTTGCCGATGGCAGCGTGCTCATGGGCGGCGATCGACCCGGCGCTTGGAAGTCCGGCGAAACGCTCGGCGACGAGCGTTACTACCCGTGGTATTTCCCGCTGGCAAGGCCTGCAATCGCCAACGCTCCCGCCACCATTGCGTACGGAGCCGGATTCGACGTAACCACCCCGAACCCGACTGAGATCACCGAGGCCGTGCTCATGCGACCAGGCGCCGTCACACACGGCTGGAACCAGTCGCAACGCCTCATCGAATGCGTCATATCGGCGCGAACCGCCGCCACTGTCCACGTACAAGCACCCCCCGACGGTCACATCGCACCCCCCGGGTACTACTTACTCTTCGTCCTCACCACCGCCCGCATCCCCTCCCACGGACGCTGGATCCGCCTCACCTGACGTGTCCCGAGCTAGCCCCCCATCTCAGCAGTTTCGGTAGGCAGCATCAACGCGAACTCGTTCTCTCCGTCCCGCCTGGCGGGACTTTCAGCACTACCTCGACGGCACGGCGCAACAAGGAGTGACGCAGCGGTCATGTGATTACAGCGGCCGCCAGCCGTCGATGAACCCGACGTCGAGATCCCAGGCGATGGGCTCGAGTTCGGCGGCCTTCGGGGGATGCAAATATCCGGTGACGGGCATGAAACGAGCCTCGACGATTCCTCCGCCCACGCCGATCTCCTCGATGTCGATCGGGTCGCTGAGATCGATCCCTGCGGCGAATGCGAGAGTGGAGTCGACGAGTACGTGCTCGCTTCCGGAGTCGACGAGAGCGTCGAACGTGAGGCTCGGGTCGCCGATCGAGACGAGGACGACGGGTCGCTGAACGGTGCGGCCGCGTCGAAGGTGCACTTCTTCGTAGAAGGGGTAGACGAGGGCGCGGTCGATCATCCGAGCCCGACGAGGACTGGTTCGTCCTCATGCGGGGCGCGAACGATCGAGGCCTTCAGACTGCGGGAGCGGACGATCTCGATGATCTCGATCATCGTGGCTGCGTCAGCGAGCACCTCGTCGGTCACGAGATCGAGAGCGACGTACCGACCGGGGTACTGATTGAAGTTCGGTCGGCGAACTTCTATACGCTCAGAGTACCGCCTCGGTAGAGGCCGTCGAGGCGTCGAAGTCCGTCAGCTGGTCGGTGAGGATACGTTGACACGGTGTGTGCAACGCCTCTACGTCCGGGCGTGTGAGAGCCAAACCCAGTGCTTTCGGTGCCCGGGACGGGACTCGAACCCGTACGGCCCTTTCGGGCCCGAGGGGTTTAAGCCCTCTGCGTCTGCCATTTCGCCACCCGGGCTCAACTGGCGCAGGTTACGCCGCCGGGTCGAGGGAGGCGGGACCAAATCCGGCGGCGCGCAGCAGTTCCTCCTCATGAACCCCAGCCCCCGGGTTGACGGCCAGGATGCCCGCCACCACGTCGGCGGCCACGCTGTAGAGCGTGCGACCGGTATAGGGAACGAGCACGGTGGGGGGACCATAGGGATGGCGGCGCACGGCCCTGACCCCAGTACCCCCGGGCGGTGACCGAAAGCCCGGAACCACGAGCCCCAGTTGTCTGGCGCGTTGCGACACCGCAACTGCCACCTGGCCAAAGCCGAACATCGTGGACTGCCCCCTGAGGCTGCGCAGATCCCTTGAACCGGTACTTCCTTCCATGCCTCACAGTCTCACTCACCCCCTATGACAGAAACCCGTGCACCGCAGTCAGCCGCCGTAGGCTGCACACCATGAGTGACCTCGACGATCGGTCAGGTGGGCGGCGCAAGGGTCTCTTCCGACGCACTCGAGCGGATGAGTTCACCCCGGAAGCACCCTGGGAACCTGGCGAATGGAACCAGAATGCGGACGAGCAACCCGTGGAAGGCACCGGCGCGTCGAGCATCGGCAGACGTCGCACATCGGCGGACATGTTCGCTCAGCGTGACAGTACGTGGACTGAATCCTGGGGCGATGATGCCTGGGACGACGAGTGGCGAGACCCAGCGTTTCGCCGCGTCTCCATCCCCCCAGCAGCCAATCCCGGCCCCGCCGAAGTGGATGCGTGGCTTCAAGACGATGCTCAGGGATGGTCCGATTCCACACGTGAGACAGCCAATCGATGGGGCGGCTCTGATGGTAGATCCGATGCAGCCAAGCCCGGGGCCAATTGGGATGAGGCCGCAGCGGTGCCAGACCCTAAGTCTGGGTCTGCGTCTGCGCCCTCGTCGCGCCTCATCAGCTCCATCGTGGCTCGCCCCCAAACCATCCGAGCCGTGTCCGATGACCCGGTAGAACGCGCCCTTGCCACCGTCGAGCCGCAATCCATCGACCTCACCGACCGCCCCGATGATCCACCTGATGGTCAGCGCGCGGGCTGGCCCACAGATCAGGTCTACGGGAGCCAGGAGCCCATGCCCGAGCCATCCTCGGAGCCGGCCCAACAGGTTTTGGATGTGAATGCAGGCACCGAAGTAGTTGACGCTGTCACCTCTGCGGTGCGCTTTGATCCGAAACCCGCCCCGCTGCCCCAGCCCCGTAGTCGGTTCCGTCGCACAAGATCCATCGAAGTCCCGGACCAGGTGAGCCCCGAAGGGCTTGAAGACACCGAGGGACTGGTTTCGTTGATTGTGCCTGCCGATGACGGCTCTGCGATGCCAAGTACGGATACGTGGGAGGACGCCACCGGCCCCATCGTCACGGGCGAATCGGGCGAATCGGGCGAATCGGGCGACGCACCCGTCCAGGAACCACTGCAGGCCGCCGCACACGAAGCGCTCCCCGATGAAGCCTCGTCAGATGCCGTTGTGGCTGAGTCCGCCCTGGACAGCGAAACGTGGGAAGCCGACGCAGCAATGGAAACGGCGGCGCCGGAGCAGCCCGCTGATCAGCACCGGCGTAGCAATCGTAAGGAGGTGGCATTCAGTGACAGGGCCACCTGGATTGGAGCGGGTGTAGCCATCCTGGCCAGTCTCAACCTGGTGCTCAACGTTGCTTCCGGTATGCGCGCCGCTGATCCCCTCGGTTCGTCGTTGAGCATCTTCACCCGCGTCGGCCGCGGTATGGCTGATCTGGGCATCACCCAGGGAGCGTTGCTGGTGTTGGCCGTGGTGCTGATCTCACTTCCGTCGTTGATCGACTCACGTGGCGCCCAGCGCTACGACGGCCGGGTGGCCACCGGTCTCGGGCTCACCATCGGTGGTGCGGTGGTGGGCATCTTTGGGGCGCTCCTAGCCTGGAGTGCACAACGTCATATGGCCACGTTGGCCGGTACTTCTGGTGGTGCCACCAACATGCGCTTGTTAGCGGAGACGGTGGTGACTGCGGGACTGTGTCTGGTGGCGTTCGCGGCGGCGTTACGGGCATTGCGCTCCATCCACGATTGAGCCCACGACTACATCCGCTCAGCGCACCCAAGCGTCCAACAACTCGTCGTGGCGTTCTCGCCATTCCTCGGCCGTGATGGCATAGCGAACGTGGTCTTCCCACTGCCCGTTGATCTCCAGATAGCGCTGGGCGATGCCTTCATTGCGCAGCGCCAACTTGTCAGCGACCCGCCGTGACGCCACATTGCGCGGAATGATCGATACCTGCAGACGATGTAGTGCCAGGTCCTCGAAACCGAACCGGGCCACTACCACCACGGCCTCCGGTGTGTACCCCTGCCCCGCCATGGCCTGATCCATCCAGTACCCCACATACGCGTTCTGAAATGCGCCGCGTTGGATGGATCCGAGGTTCACCTCGCCACAGAAGCGATCATCCACAAACACGCCAAAGCGGTACGCCGAACCCATGGCTCGTTCACGGTCGGCGGCCTCACACCGTGCCTCGAAGGCCCGTCGGTTCTCCACGATGTCGGGCTGACCGATGGGACGGCGGGCCTCCCACGGCAACAGCCATGATGCGCATCGCCGCCTCACTTCCTGCCACGCCACAAAGTCACCGGACATCAGCGGACGCAGCGTTACTCGACGTCCCCGTAATTGCGGCCCTATAGCGCCCGTGACGAGCTTGTCAGCCAGACTCCAGCGGCGGCGGCCCTCCCCCGTCCCTACGCTCATGACTGAATCGCGCTCACCGCAACATGGTAGCGACGCTTCGGCGGGTTATCGGAAGCGCACGCACCGGACGCGTACTCGTATGGATGCTGACGCAGGTGCTCAAGGCCACGATCTCGGCTGTCGATGACGCAATCGATGTCCAGGGACAACGAGGAACGATCGTTTCTTGAGGAGCGCCGGTTCGGCCGGGAGCTCATGTTCAACGACCCCGACGGTAAAGTGGATGACCCGTTGGACAAACAGCCAACCAAAGTTCCCCCGCCGATCGCACCAAGCCCTGCCCTGACGTTCGAGGCGATCCGGGAGCTCCCGTTACAGCAGGTTCCGCAGCAGGCCCACCAGGCCCCGCCGAACGCCCCCCAGAAGGCCCCCCAGAAGGCCCCACTGAAGGCATGGTCGCCGATCCCAATGGATGTGGGCGCGCTGATGGGCAGGGAGCGTTCATCCATGACGGTCCCCTTCCCCATGCGCGAACCGGAACCCACTCCTGAGCCAGTCCCCGAACTCACGACGGATCATTTTCCCACCCTCGATGGCGCTTCTTGCGACACCTCACGAGCGCCGTCACCTGCTCCTCAAAGCGGGGCAACACACCCGTCCAGCATCCAAACCCACCTCAGCAGCCACGCCAGCTTCATCACCAGCGACCGCCAGATAGGTCTCAAACTTCTCAGTCGACCGGTGGCAGTAACGGCACCCGGCACGGTGGTCGACTACCGCCACGACCCCAGTCCCACGGCGCTGTACGCCGACGCTGACCAACCCGCCACGTTGGCCGCACAGTTGTCCGCTCCCCCTGAGCCCCGCACCGTGGTGCATTCCGACTCTGCCGCCACACTGCCTCAGATGGACATCCCGGGCACCGCTACGCAGACCGCGTCGAGTGCGCCCCCCGACATGACCCGCGCCGAAGCCCGTGTCGAAGCGCGCGACACCGGTGTCATCTGGGTACCGGCCACTGGTGTGGCCCACGTGATCGATCACGATCCGAACGCCGGGCGGGCGGCACCGCAGAGCGCCATCGGGCTGCATGAACCGGGTGTGTTTGCCCAAGCTCCTTCCGGCGATCCCACCGACATCGATCCGGGGTCGGCCGTGATACTTGCGGCCCAACCTGTTCGTCGCAACCTCGACTGGCGGGTGGGTGCCATTGGTGCGCTCATTGCTGGATACCTGCCCGTGGTGTTGGGCGACCTGTTGAAATTGCATCCCACCAACATCACGGGATTCGGAATACTCGCTGTTGTGCTGGCGCCAGTGGTATTCATCGTGACATCGGCTCGTCGTCGACCGACGAACACCGCAATGAGCCGGAACAAGGATCTCGCAATTGGTGGCCTACTCACCGTAAGCGCGCTGGTGATGGCCCAACTGGCCCCGTTGTTCACAACCGGCAGCACATCGTTGTGGCGTCCCGATCTCGTGGCGCTGCCGATGGCGGTGGCAGCTGCGCTGGTACTGCTGTGGGGTACGGCCTTTGCCGCCGATCTTCGCAACGTGGTGGCCGTCACTGCACTCGGGGCACCGCTGTTCACCGTGGCGCTACTCACCGGGTCCCAATTCCCATTCGGTGGTGCGGTGAACCCGCTGGGTGCCACCCTTGCCAGCTTCTTCCAAACGATTAGCCGAACGGACACCGCTGGGATCTTTTCGGTAGGCACCAACGACGCCACCATCGTTGACTTGCGCTCACTCAACGAACGACGCGGCTTCATCGTGGCCGTGTTCGTGGTGGCCATCGTGATGGTGATGTTGGCCCGCGTGGATCCATCACGCAACAACGCCGAACAGATCACTCCAGTTGGTCGCACCGCCCGCAAACTGGTTGGGCTGCTACTGACCCTGATCACTGCTGTAGCCGTGGATACGCTGCTCAGTGCCGTGGGTTTGGTGGGGCCCGTCCTCGCACCGGGGGGAGTCACTTCGGTGATCACCTCCGTCCCGGCCACGATAGTGCTCTATCTGATCGCCACGTGGTCAGTTACTCGATGGGTACACCTGCTGGGCCTGCATATTCCATCGCTGGCCGGTATCCGCCGGGCGCCGATGCAACTACCGGCCCACGGCCCCAGCACCACGCTCGATCGCATTGTTGTCATCACCGCTATTGGTTTCCTAGCCATAAGCGCGCTGGTGAGTGGGGTGGCACCCGACAGCCCCATCCGGGGTGCGTCAGTGGTGAATGCGCCGACGCTGTCCGCTACGGCGTCTGTGTACCCGCTCGGATGGACGGTTGAGCAGACCACCACCCCTCAGGGCCTTGAGGCCTACTTCGGCGCCCGCAGTGTATGGACCAGGTTGGAACTCACCCCCACCCCCTCCACACCCCTGGCTCAGGTCCATGTGGACTTCGTCCAAGCCCGCCAATCGCTGCTGACAAAGTTCGCCGTCGGCGCCACATACCGCACCGGAGCATTTCGGTTGCTCCGGACGCGTCAGGTTGATCTGGGCCAAGGAGCTCACGGGCACCAAGTCACCTTCTACGACGCCACTACGTCATCCACATGGTCGACGGTGACGTTCCTGGCCCGCACGGGGGGCATCACCCTCAAGATCACGGTGAGTGCGACCGGCACCACAGACACTGGTATCGCGCCCACCCCGGCCGCTCATGCCATCACCAGCATGTTGGCGCGCCCTGCCGCCACATCGGGTCTGGCTGGAGCCGACAAAGAATTGGCACAGGGTCGCATTGACCGTACCGAGAATGCGGTGGCCGACCTGGCCCGGGCCGAGGTCACAGCCGTTCGTGGTGCCCCTGCTGCATGAAGTGCAGCAAACCGCGCTAGTTTTACGGGTGCCATCAACCCCGTGCGGGAGAGCGACGACGCATTCCAGCGGCGGCGCGCCGAAGGAGCAACCTCCCCGGAATCTCTCAGGCCCACGTACCGTGCGGGCTGGCAACGCTGGAGAGCAGACCGTCGCCTCACTGGGCGGTCTCACCGAAGGTGGAACTTGCAGTTCGGTCGCTCAGGTGAACATGGCCGAAGGTGAGGATTCTCTCAGGTGCCCGGACAGCGGGGGAGCCAATTCATCGCGTTCACCAACGCTGACCAAAGGCCCCTCATGACTGCGTCGTATGACTCTCTGGGCAATGCTCCATTCGCCGATCGCCATATCGGCCCTCGGGCTGATGACCTGGCCAAGATGCTGGCCGCTATTGGTGTCGGTTCGTTGGACGACCTCATAGATGAAGCAGTGCCATCATCCATTCGGTGGCGTCAGCCGTTGGCCATTGGCGCGGCGCTCAGTGAGACCGAAGCACTGAATGCCATCCGGGTAATTGCCGGGCGTAACCGTGTGGTGACTTCGATGATCGGCCAGGGGTACCACGCCACCATCACCCCGCCCGTGGTGTTGCGCAATGTGCTGGAAAACCCCGCTTGGTACACCAGTTACACGCCGTATCAGCCGGAAATCAGCCAAGGTCGGTTAGAGGCGCTGCTCAACTTTCAAACCATGGTGGCCGAGCTCACCGGTATGGACATTGCTGGTGCGTCCATGCTCGATGACGCCACCGCAGCCGCCGAAGCAATGACATTGGCCCGGCGTTCCACCAAGACCAGCAGCAACCGGTTTCTGGTCGACGCCGCCTGTCATCCGCAAGTCATCGACGTGGTCATCACTCGCGCCATTCCGCTCGGTATCGAGGTGGTGGTTGCGGCACCCACCGTTGCTGCGGTGAACGAAGGTGATGGTGTGTTCGCGGTACTTCTGGCTCATCCGGGCACCACTGGCGAGTTGCCCGATCATGGTGATGTGGTGGCGGCCGTTCACCAAGCAAATGCTCTGGTATGCGTGCATACGGATCTGTTGGCCTGCGCCATCATCACCCCGCCTGGGGAATGGGGGGCCGACATCGTGGTTGGTTCAGCGCAGCGCTTTGGTGTGCCGATGGGCTTCGGTGGACCGCACGCTGGCTTCTTGGCCGTGCGCGAACCATTGAAGCGTTCGCTACCGGGACGTCTTGTAGGAGTCAGCGTGGACACCAAGGGACGTACTGCGTTCCGGCTGGCGTTACAGACCCGTGAGCAACACATCCGCCGGGAAAAGGCCACCTCCAACATCTGTACGGCACAGGCACTGCTGGCCAACATGGCCGGCTTCTATGCGGTGTGGCACGGGCCCGAAGGACTGCAACGCATTGCCGAGCGGGCCCATCGAGGTGCCTCGATTCTGGCTTCGGCGTTTGGTGACGCGCTGGTGCACCGATCCTGGTTCGACACCGTGACAGTCCGGGTGGATTCCTCTACGCGGGTATTGGCCGCAGCGTTGGAGAACGGGGTCAACCTGCGACAGGTGGATCACGCCACGGTGGGTATCACGTGTGATGAGCTCAGTGCCGCCGCCGATCTGGCCGCCGTGATCGCGGCGGTCAGCGGTGGCACCCTCACCACGGCGGCGGCCACGGTGCAACGCCTCGACGCCGAACTGTCGGTGGACACCGACTCGTCGGGCATTGATGCGGCTCAACGCCGCACCACTCCCCCACTGCGTCACGAAGTGTTCAACCGTCACCGGTCCGAACACGAGATGTTGCGGTACCTTCGTCGCCTGTCCGACAAGGACCTGGCCATGGATCGCACCATGATTCCGTTGGGGAGTTGCACAATGAAGCTCAACGCCACCTCCGAGATGATGCCCATCACCTGGCCCGAGCTGAGCAATTTGCATCCGTTTGCACCTGTGGATCAAGTGGCGGGATCGCTACAGATCATGGCGGAACTCGAAGCCATGCTGGTGGAGCTCACGGGGTACGACGCAGTGTCGTTGCAACCCAACGCGGGCAGCCAGGGCGAGTTCGCTGGGCTTCTCGCTATTGCCGCGTATCACTCATCTCGCGGTGAGGCCCATCGCACCGTGTGTCTCATTCCATCGTCGGCCCATGGCACCAATGCCGCTTCAGCCACCATGGCCGGGATGAAGGTGGTGGTGGTCAGTTGCGATGACGCAGGCAACGTGGACATCGACGACCTCCGATCCAAGATCTCCACGTACGGCGCTAATCTAGGTGCACTTATGATTACGTACCCGTCTACCCACGGTGTGTTCGAAGACGCAATCACCGACATCTGTGTCCTGGTGCATGATGCGGGGGGCCAGGTGTATTTAGATGGCGCCAACTTCAATGCCCTCGTTGGTGTGGGCAAACCAGGCAAATTCGGGGCCGACGTTTCACACCTCAATCTGCACAAGACGTTTTGCATCCCCCATGGCGGCGGTGGTCCCGGTGTTGGACCGGTATGCGTGCGGGCGCATCTGGCCCCCTTCCTGCCGGGTGCGGGTGTAGTGGGCAATGTTTCTGCGGCCCCGCAGGGATCGGCCGGCATCCTGCCCATCCCGTGGATGTACATCACCATGATGGGTGGGGAAGGGTTACGTGACGCAACTGCTGTGGCCATCCTGGCCGCCAACTACGTGGCCATGCGGCTTGGCCCACATTTTCCCGTGCTCTATACGGGGAATGGGGGACGGGTGGCACACGAGTGCATCCTTGACCTTCGTCCCATCACCGCGGCCACCGGGGTGAGCGTGGATGACGTGGCCAAGCGATTGGTGGACTACGGATTTCACGCTCCCACCATGAGCTTTCCGGTGGGCGGCACGCTGATGGTGGAGCCCACGGAGAGCGAATCACTGGAGGAGTTGGATCGCTTCTGCGAGGCCATGATTGCCATCCGCGCCGAGATCGATGACGTGGCCAATGGCGTTTGGCCCGCTGATGACAACCCGTTGCGCAATGCACCGCACCCATCCGAAGACGTCGCTACCGACGCCTGGGCCCACGCCTACGGTCGAGAGCAGGCGGCGTTTCCGCTGGCCACCATTCGGGGCCGCAAGTACTGGCCGCCAGTGAGTCGAATCGACGGCGCCTACGGCGACCGCAACGTGATGTGCAGTTGCCCGCCCATCGACTCCTACTGAGCGCACCCCACCCCACGAACTCGTAGCAAAACTCGACGTATGCGAGGGAAAACTGCTACGAGTTCGGGCTCAGCTGGCGCCGATTCGTTGCTCAGACTCGCGTAGGTGCTGTTGACGAGAAGCACCCACGAGGTCGGCCCCGAAGGCCAACACCACTGCCGTGCCCGCTCCGATGAGCAACACCAACGTCACCGACCCGTGATCCATCGCCCATCCTCCCCACATACTGCCGAACGGCACCGTGCCCCCGAAACACATGAACCACAGCGCCATCACCGGCCCGCGGGTGTGGCCCTGTAGGTGCTGCTGCAACACCGTCATCATGGCCGTGGTGCAACCAAAGTAGAAGAAGCCCAGTAGTGCACCCACCGGGAAGGCGAGGCCGGGACTGCGGATGACCGCAAACAGAGCCAGCATCACACCGAAGGCGGCGAATAGGGACCGCAAGATGCGGCGCTTGTCCACGTGCGCAAACACCGTGCTCATACTGAGGGCGCCGAGCATGGCCCCAAAGCCCCAGGTGCCATATACGGCTGCATATACGGTGCTCTTGGAATCGATACCAAAATTACGCTCAGCCACCGTGGGGAACTGACCCACGAACGGCAGACACACCAGCGACATGGTGAACAGCAACGCCAACGTACGACGGGCGACGGGGTTGGCCTGCACCTCCCGGATGCCCACCAGCAGTTCGTCCTTCCACTTGATGTTGGTGCGCTTGGGTGGCGCCGGGAAGTGCAACATCACCAGGGACACAATGACGAACAAAAAGGTGGCGGCGTTGATGACGAAAAACGTGGCGTCCGTGATATCGGTGGTGATACGCAGAATGGCAATGAGGATAGGGGCGATGACACGCGATCCGTTGATCTGTGCTGAGTTGAGCGACACCGCTCCCGCCAGGTTGTCTCGACCCACCAAATCGGGCAATACCGCCTGATACACCGGCGCCACCAGCGCATTGCCAATGCCACCGCCCAGTACGGCCAGAACCACCAGCAACTTGGACGGGCTGGCCTGGGTGGCTAGATAGGCAAGGGCAAGAGCGAACAACAACTGTTCACTCTGCGCGCATATCATGTAGGGCTTGCGGCTAGCACGGTTGGCCAGTGCG
>JANYHQ010000217.1 GCA_025358985.1 Acidimicrobiales bacterium | reverse complement strand
ATTTCCAAACAAGATGGTGCACACTTCAGCCAAACCATCGGAACTGCGTACATCGTGATCGCGCACCACCAGTGAGATCTTGGAACGGCGCCGTAGAAAGTCTTCGAGCTTGGTCACCATCTCGGTGCGCGCCGCCACATGCAGTTCCACCCGGAGATAGTCGGCGCTGTTCATGATGTCTTCGCCCATGGTGGGATCATCGCGGATGGCGTCGAGCATCTGGAAGGCCCTTCGGCCATAGCGACGCCACAATCGATCCGACAGCGGCTCCACATCGGGCTTTCGGCGCAGATCGTCGAGATGCATCAAACGGGCTTGACGAAAGAACTCTTGGCGAGTGGCCGCCGCCGGCTCGCCGTACCAAGTATGGGTATCGGCTTCCAAGGGCAGCCCCAGTGACTCCACGGCATCGGCCACCTCTTCTCCCACATTCAAACAATCGGTGAGCTTGCCGCCGAAGATGGTGATGACGTGTTGGGCAACGTTGGTTTCCAATTCGTGTTTGCGCGACAGCGAGGTCCAATCCACCTCGTCCATGTTGCCGCCATTGCTCTTGACCACCAGAGGCCGTACGCCGCAGCGCTCCGACACGATGTCGGCCACGGTGAGGGGCTTGTCGAGTTCGAGACGAGCATTTATCTGCTCCAGTAAGAAGCTGCGGTCTTCGTCGGTGACGTAGGTGACTGGTTGATCTACACGCGTGTCGGTGGTGCCGATGACCGAGCGTTTACCCATGGGGATCACATAGAACAACCGCTGCGTGTCGTCGAAGAAGGCCAGTACCCGCTCGTGCGGGGTGATGCGGGGCACCACCAAATGAATGCCTTTGGAGTACACAATACGGTGCTCGGTGCTGAGGCCCCAGTCGGCGTTCAGGCCGTCCACATACGGGCCCGCAGCGTTGATGACGATGTTGGCGGTACACGAAATTGGTGGCCCGTCAGCATCCACGTCACGCATGGTGAGGGCCCACCGCCCGCTCTCGCGCACGGCACTCGTGAGCTCCACATAGTTGGCGGCCGTGGCTCCCACATCGATGGCCGAGCGAATGAAGCTGAACACGAACCGGGCATCGTTGTCTTTGAGATAGGCGTCGTAGTACTCGATGCCCCCACGTAACGAAGCGGTGTTGATCACCGGTTCGTCTCGTTTGATCGTGGACGGACGCAGGAATCGGGGACGATGGGTACGGAAGTTGCCGATGCCCCAGTAGGCGGTGCTACCAAGCGCCGCCAACCAAGGAGGAAACGGCGACGTACGGTCCAGGGTGGCCATGAACCCAATGGGCTTGATGTTGTCCGGGTAGGCCTTGGTGAGACGGTTACGCGACATACACAGCTTGCGCACCAACACCAGGCTGTAATTCTCCAGGTACTTGAATCCGCCCCACACCAGATTGGACGACTCCTGGCTGGTGAACCCAGCGAAGTCGCCTCGATCGATGAGGGCCACCGAGGCGCCTCGTCCAGCCAACACTGCGGCCGATACCGCACCGTTGATGCCGCCACCCACGATCACCACATCGAAGGAGCCACCGTTCAGCCGATCGATGCTCGTTTCACGCAGGGACACAGCCCAAATCTAGTGAGCGGTGGCCCCATGTCGGGAACTATCGGCGCAGCGACAACTCCACCAGCTCGGAGCCTTCATGCTCGGCTTCGGCGGTGCGAGTGCCGAACTCGCCGAACAGCGCCGACAACAGTGCGCCGGACAGGAAGAACCCCACCGGGAACACCGCCACCATGAACACAATGACGGCGATGGGCCCGATCATGGGCGTTCTGCAGGGGCGTACGCCCAGAACTCGATTTCCACCGTTGCCCCGAGCGCCATGGTGACGTTGCCCACCGTGGACCTGGTGGGTCGATGGCCGTTGAATTCGGCGACGAACACCTCGTTCATCGCTGCAAAATCCGCCATGTCGGCCAAGAACACGGTGCATTTCACCACCTGCAACAACTCAGCCTCGTTAGCCGTGAGCAATGTGCGGGCGTTCTCGAAGATCTGACGTACCTGGGCAGGCACGCCACCATCCACCAACTTGCCATCAGCCAAGCCCAGCTGACCGGACAGGATGACCCACTCACCAGCACGAAGCGCCGGCGAGTAGGGCCCAACCGCCACCGGAGCGGCCATGATCAGCTGAAGCTGCTGCCGCACCCGCAGGTACGACTGGCATTGGGGTTGTCCACGGCGAAGCCGCCGCCCTGCAATGCATCCTTGAAGTCCAACGTGGCGCCCGACAACATGCCAGCGGAGGCGGGGTCGGTGACGACCTTGACGCCGTCGTAGTCCTTGATGATGTCATCGGCGGCAATGTCACCGTCGAAGAACATCTCGTAGGAGAACCCGGAACACCCACCGGGGCGCACCGCTACTCGTAGGGCCAGGGTGGCATCACCCTCGGCCGCGATGAGTTGGGCAACCTTGGCGGCGGCGGCCGCCGTGAGCACGATGGTGTCGGATTTGCGGCTGATACCGATCTTCACCGGTGTGGGTGCGTCTTGCACGCTCATGGGAGGGCCTCCTGAAGATGGACAAAAACGTGGAACGTCATGCTGAACTGTATCGGGCGCTGAGTCCAACCTGGCACGGTTCGCGGTCGGCCAAGGTATGAAACCACTCCACTTCGGCCTCGTGGGGTGCGAACGCCTCCACGAACCCCTCCACCATCCCGCGATGCAACTGACACACCAACTGCGGATAGACCTCCGCCAACTCCCGATACGGGCAGTGAGCAAAGGCGATGACGGCTCCGCCGGTGCTCTCTTCCACGGCCGGGTCGAACCCCAGCGCATCGAGGGCTGACACCAGCGCCGATACGCAGCTGCGGTCAGCGGGCTGGCGTTGCCCACCGCACAGCGCCCGACCCTGGGCTCGGCCCACTGTGGCCACGTCGTCAGGAGCGGGAAGGCTCTGTGCAGCCACCGACGCCAGCATGGCGGCCAACGTTGGGAACGCCGGCGGCTCCAGGCCCAGCGAGGGAGCGTCAGCGGCTAGGGAGTAACGGTGCTGAGGCCTGCCCACCGTGCCCCGGGCGTCCACCTCCACATCGAGCAGACCCACGTCACGCATACGCTCCAGATGGGGGCGGACAGTGTTGGCGTGCAGGCCCAGCAGATCGGCAATGTCGGCCGTGGTGCGCGGCGACGCCGATCGGGCGATCTCCAGATAAATGGCGTAGCGGATGTTGTCGCCGAGAGCCTTGAGGAGTTCGAGGCGCTGCATGGTGTGACCCTACCGGACGCAGCGTCGACTTTGCACGGCGCTCACCGGTAGAATTCCACCATGTCCACGGTCGCCCCTCCCCCATCCGAGGTTGTGCGCGAAGTGTTGCGGGGCGTCATCGACCCGGAACTGGGGGCCGACATCGTGGAACTGGGGATGGTGCAGCGCATAGATGTATCGCCTACCGGGTTCGTCGAAATCGTAATTGCACTTACTATCGCAGGGTGCCCGCTGCGGGTGCAGATCCGCAATGATGCTCTACGTCGAGTGGAATCCGTTCCGGGGGTCACGGAGGTACACATCAGCTTCGGCGAGCTGTCAGCCGCACAACGAAGCCAGGTGATGCAACGGGCTCGGTTGAAGGCATCGCAGAATGCCCCGGACACCGAGATCGGTGGCGCCACACGCGTGTTGGCCATTGCCTCCGGAAAGGGAGGTGTGGGCAAGAGTTCGGTCACCGTGAATCTGGCGGCGGCGCTGGCCGCCCGAGGATTTGTGGTGGGTGTACTCGATGCCGACATCTGGGGGTTTTCCGTTCCCCGCATGCTGGGCATGGAGGGCCGCTTGGGTGGTGAGGACGGCAAGATCGCCCCCAGCGAACGCGAGGTGGGCACCCAGGGCGGACGGTTGAAGGTGGTGTCCATGGGTCTGGTGGTGGACAACGAGGACAAGGCCATCATGTGGCGCGGTTTGATGCTGGCCAAAGCCGTGGAGGAGTTCCTCACCAAGGTGCGTTGGGGCACCTTGGATTACCTGCTCATCGACATGCCCCCAGGAACCGGCGATGTACAGATGGCCCTTGGTCGACTGCTGCCGCGTGCCGAGTTGCTCATCGTCACCACGCCTGCGCTGGCCGCCCAGAAGGTGGCGTCTCGAGTGGCCGACATGGCACGACGCAGCTATCTACGGGTGGCGGGTGTCATCGAGAACATGTCGTACTTCGAGGACCCGGAAGGTCGCCAGCACGCCATCTTCGGCACGGGTGGCGGTGATCGTTTGGCGGCGGAAACCAACGTGCCGCTTCTGGCCCGGCTGCCCATTGCGCCCTCGGTGTCGGCCGGGGGAGATTCCGGTGAGCCCGCCGCCCTCATGGCCGATGGTCCAGTGGTGGAAGCGTTCGCCGAACTGGCCCGCCGCATCGCTACCGACATCGCCCCTCCGGTGGTGATGGACGGCTGTAGCGCTCGGTTGCTTACGGCGTTGGATGCGGCCGTAGCGCAACCGCAGGGCGCCGCGTAGGCCGGGCGAGCACCGAAGCGCAGCGGCGG